>CAZNZI010000454.1:0-1565 GCA_964577475.1 uncultured Rhodospirillaceae bacterium | reverse complement strand
TATATGCCGCTTCGATCGCGTCGTTCAGGCCAGTCGCCGAACCGGCGACCGAAGTGATGATCGAGCACTTCTTATCGATGAAGGCGCGGATCTGGGCGATCTGGCGGCTGGTGTCGCCGTTCGAGTCCGAAAGCTCGAAGCTGCTGACCTTGCCGGCCTTCTGGTAGACATCCACCAGACGCTTCAGCTCGTTGGTCAGCGCCACGCGCCAGGGATTGCCCTGATAGGATTCCGAGTGGCACCACTTCCACGGGCCCGCCGGCATCTTGAAATCGTCATAAGCCGACTTCTGGAGATTGTCGGAGGCGCCGTCATAGAGTTCCTTCAGATTGTTCGGCAGCCCGTTGAGCAGGTCTTCGTTCTTGGCCTGCACCGTGCCGCTGGCGATGCCGCCGGCCAGGAACGCCGCGACGGCAAATGCCGCTTTCAAACCAATTGATTTCATCGTGTCATCCTCCCTGTCTTTTCCGTTCGATCGACTTCCATTGACGACCCCTGCGGGCCGTCCCCCTCACACACTCACAAACCGAACTCGGCTTTGATCGCCGCCGTCTGCGCCCCGATCTTGGGCGCGGCACGGCTGTGCGCCGGCCGTGAGCCGTTCACGCGGATCGGCACGCGCGTGGTGGCGATCCGCACATTGTCTTCGCGCGTGACGGTCTGCAGCATGTCGAGCGCCTGGAAGCCTTCGCTCCCCATCAGCTCGGGCCAGTGCAGCACCTTGGCGCACCAGACATCGGCGGGCTCGAGGATCGCGAGCCAGTGATCCGTCGTCTCGGGCGCGAGGCGCGCCGCGATCAGCCGCTTGATGTCGTCGCGCTTCTTGAATTCGCTCCCCTGTTCAGCGACGAAGGATGCCAGCTCGGGCATCTTCAAGAGGTTCTGCAGTTTCGCGAGCGGCGTCATCGCGATGGCGAGAAAACCGTCCTTGGTCTTGTAGACGCCGTACGGCGCCGACAGATAAGCATGGGCATTGTTGAAAGACGAACGCACCGGCAGGCGCCCGCCGTCGTTCATATGCGTTGTCAGCACCTCGAACTGAAAATCGATCAGCGACTCGAGCAGGCTCGATTCGACATGCAGGCCTTGGTTGGTGACGCCACGACGTACGAGTCCCGCGAGAATGCCCTGCACCACATTCGCCCCGGCCAGGATATCGGCGATGGCGAGGCCGAAGGGGACCGGACCCTGCTGCTCGTCGCCATTGAGCCACATCACGCCGGAGCGCGACTGGGCCAGCAGATCCTGTCCGGGCCGTTCGACCCAGGGCCCCGAATCGCCGTAGCCGGTGATGCTGGCATAGACCAGGCGCGGGTTGATCGTCTTCACCGAGTCGTAATCGAGGCCGATGCGGCCGATCACGCCGGGCCGGAAATTCTGGATGATCACATCCGCGCGGGTGATGAGCTTCTTCAATGCGGCAAGGTCGCCCGCATCTTTCATATTCGCCGCGAAGCTTTCCTTGTTGCGGTTGATCGCGTGGAACAACGTCGAGTCGCCGTCGATCTCGGTGTCGGTCAGATAGAGGCGGCGGCAGAGATCGCCCCCGTCGGGCCGTTCCACCT
>CAZNZI010000453.1:0-4425 GCA_964577475.1 uncultured Rhodospirillaceae bacterium | reverse complement strand
TGTGCGCCGGTTCCAAGGATCGCCGTCACAGGTGACACCGCCCTCGCGCAGCTTCAGCCCGTAGCGCACGATCTCTTCGGCAGCCATCTCGGCCTTGGAGAAGCAGCCGCGCGGCTTGGCGACGGCCTCGGCCGGAGGCACGAGCAATAGGGCAGTCGCGATCAGAACAAGCCAGCGGCGGATCATGTTACCCCGGTTTACTCGCCGGACGGGCGGCCGTCAAAGCCGGGCGGCTTTGCCACCACCAGACTAGGCGCAGCAGCAACAGCGCGGCGATGACGGCGGAATAGATCACCGGCTCCAGCGTGATCGCCTTCACCATCCAGATGAAGTGGATCGCACCGCAGATGCCGGCGACATAGACCAGCTGGTGCAGCCGCTTCCACCGCGCCGCGCCAAGCCGGCGGATCATCCCGTTGGTCGAGGTGACGGCGAGGGGCAGCAGAAACACGAAGCCGAGCATGCCGACCGTGATGAACTTGTTCTTCAGGATCTGCTTCCAGATTTCGTGCCAGTCGAAGAACTGGTCGACGCCGATGAAGAACAAGAGATGGATCGTCACATAGGCGAAGGCCCAGAGACCCAGCATGCGGCGATAGCGCGCGATCTGCGGCAAGCCGGTGAGCCGCCGCACGGGGGTCACCGCCAGCGCGATGATCAGGAAGCGGATCGCCCAATCACCGAGATTACGGATGACGGTCTCGATTGGATTGACGCCGAGCCCGCCCCAGAAGTCGAAGCCCTGATAGTCGGCGAGCCCGCGCAGGATCAGCGCCAGGGTCGGCAGCGTGTAGAGCGCGTGGAGTCCCGTCTTGAGCGTCGGCCTCCACCACGGCAGGGAACGCGGATTCGCCATCGTGGCGCTCCCGTCAATACCAGGTGTCGAGGTTCATGCCGGAGTAGAGCGACGCAACCTGATCGCCATAGCCGTTGAACATCAAGGTCGGCCGGCGCAGGAAATCGCCGATGCGCCGCTCCTTGGCCTGGCTCCAACGCGGATGGTCGTGGTTCGGGTTCACGTTGGCATAGAAGCCGTATTCATTGGCGGCGATCTGGTTCCACATCGTCTTCGGCATGTTGCGCACGAAGCTGATCTTCACGATCGACTTGATGCCCTTGAACCCGTACTTCCACGGCACCACCAGGCGGATCGGCGCGCCGTTTTGCGCCGGGAGCGTCTTGCCGTAAAGGCCGACCGAGAGCAGCGTCAACTCGTTCATCGCCTCGTCCATCCTGAGGCCTTCGGTGTAGGGCCAGGGATAAACATAGTCCTGCTTTTCGCCGGGCATCATCTTCGGGTCGTCGAGCGTCTGGAAGGCAACGAACTTCGCATTCGAGTTCGGCTCGAACCGCTTGATCACCTCGGCCAACGGCACGCCGACCCAGGGGACCACCAGCGACCACGCCTCGACGCAGCGCATGCGATAGACGCGCTCCTCGAGTGCGCTGGTCTTGATGAAGTCGTCGATATCGATCGTGCCTGGCTTGGCGCACTCGCCATCGACCGTGATCTTCCACGGACTCGGCTTCAACAGCCCGGGCGCATTTTCGGCCGGATCGCCCTTGTCGGTGCCGTATTCGTAGAAATTGTTGTAGGTGGTGATGTCTTTGAAGCTGTTGATCTTCTCGTCGACCGTGTACTTGCTCTTCGTCACATTGGCCAGTGCTTGAGGTTCAAGGTCGGCAAAGGCCGTAGGAGGCAACAGGGCCGAAGCGGCCAGGATCGATCCCGTTCCCACCATGAAGGCGCGGCGGTTGAGATAGATCGATTCGGGTGTGATTTCGGACGGGCGGATATCGGGGGCGCGGCGGATCAACATACTAAGCCTCCCAGGGAGGGTGACAGGATACCACGGAACGGCGGTCTATGACCTATTCGCCCGGGCGGGGCGAAAGGTTGCAGAGGCTGGATTAATTACCGTTTAGGCAGGCGGTTTGTTCCCGGCCTGATCGGGATATGGCGGCGGCTATAGCGCATGCAACGTTACTCCGCCGCTTCCCCATAGCCGCCGCCGCCGGGGGTTTCGATCACCAGCGTGTCGCCGGGGGCCATTTTGGCGCGCATCGTGCCGGCGAATTCCTCGACGGTTCCATTCTTGCGCTCGATCTTGTTGTGGCCGAGCGCGCCCGCGCCGCCGCCGGCCAGCCCGAAGGGCGCCACCTTGCGGCGGTTGGAGAGGATGGCGGCGTCCATCGCTTCGCGGAAGGTGAGCCGGCGCACGACACCATCACCGCCCTGCCACTGCCCTGCCCCGCCCGAGCCGTGGCGGATCGCGAACCCATCCACCAGCACCGGGAAGCGCCACTCGATCACTTCGGGATCAGTCAGGCGGCTGTTGGTCATATGGGCATGCACCGCCGACGCGCCGATGAAGCCCCGGCCCGCGCCGGTGCCGCCGCAGATAGTTTCGTAATACTGCCAGCGCTCGTTGCCGAAGGTCAGGTTGTTCATGGTGCACTGGCTGGAGGCGACGACACCCAGCGCCCCCATCAGGCAATCGACGATCGCCTGCGAGGTTTCCACATTGCCGCCCGCCACCGCCGCGCCAGGCCGCGGGTTCAGCATGCAGCCCTCGGGCGCGATCAGCGTCAGCGGCTTCAAGCAACCCTCGTTGAGCGGGATCGCCTCATCGACCAGCGTGCGGAAGGTGTAGAGCACCGCGGCCTTGGCTACTGCGAAAGGTGCGTTGGTGTTGCCTGCGCGCTGTTCCGAGGTGCCGGTGAAATCGATCTTGGCCGTGCGCGTGGCCCTGTCCACCACGATCGCGACTTTGATCTGCGCACCGTCATCCATGCCGACGCTGAACTGGCCATCGGCCAGATTGGCGATCACGCGGCGCACGCATTCTTCGGCATTGGCCTGCACATGACCGACATAGGCGAGCACCGTCTCGGCACCGTAGCGGTCCAAGAGTGCATCGAGTTCTATCTGGCCCCGCGCCATGGAGGCGATCTGGGCGCGCAAGTCGGCCAGATTGCGCTCGACATCGCGCGCCGGCCACGGCCCTTTCAGCAGGGCCGCGCGCGTTTCCTCTTCGCGCAAGGTGCCGCCATCGACCAGCATCAGCGAGTCGAGCAATGCGCCCTCTTCTTCGATCTTCTTGCTGTCGGGCGGCATCGAGCCGGGCGTAACACCGCCGATATCGGCGTGATGGCCGCGCGCGCCCAGGAAGAACAGGATTTTGCCGTCGCGGAAATAGGGTGCGATCACCGTGATGTCGGGCAGATGGGTGCCGCCGTGATAGGGATCGTTGAGCACATGGGCATCGCCCGGCTTCAGCGTTTCGCCGTGCCGCTCGATCACCGCGCGTACGGCATCGCTCATACTGCCGAGATGGACCGGGATATGCGGCGCGTTGGCGATCAGCCCGCCGTCGCGATCGAATAGCGCACAGGAGAAATCCATGCGCTCCTTGATGTTGACCGAGTGGGCCGTGTTGGCCAGCACTGCACCCATCTGCTCGGCGATCGACATGAAAAGCGCGTTGAAGACGGCCAAGGTCACCGGATCGACCTGGGTGCCAACCGCCAGCCGCTTCGGCCTCGGCACGGCGCGGGTCAGCACCAGATTGCCGCGCACATCCATTGTCGCGCGCCAGCCGGGTTCGACCACCGTGGTCGCCGTCGCTTCGATGATGATGGCAGGGCCCGCGACGACATCCTCGGGCTCCATCGCCGCGCGGTCGAACACCTGGGCTTGATGCGCCTCGCCCTGACTGTACATCTCGACAGCATCGAGTGGCGCGAGCGGCCCGGCGCGACGCTTGGCCAGAGGCGGTTCGTCAAGCGGCAGGCCCCCACCTTCCGCTTCCGCCGTCACCGACTCGACGATCAATGCCGCTCCCGGCGCGAAACCGAACTGGCGACGATGGACCACGGCGAAATCCGCCACCATCTTGTCGAGCGGACCCAGTGGCACTTCGAGAGCGGTGTCCGATCCGGCGACGCGCATCGCCACCCGCGCGACAGCCTTAATCGCGTCCATCGGGATGCCCTGGCGTTCGAGTTCCGACCGCGCTTCGACCTCGAGCCGCGCAGCGATCTCCGTCAGTGACTTGGCCGTCGCCAGGTCGAGTTGCGCCTCGACCGCCTGCAGCTTGAGCGCGCGCAGATCGGCAAGCCCCATCCCATAGGCCGAGAGCACGCCGGCCAGCGGATGCAGGAACACCGTCTCCATACCCAGCGCATCAGCCACCAGACAGGCATGCTGCCCGCCGGCACCGCCGAAACAGGCGAGCGCCGTGTCGTTGAGGTCATAGCCGCGTTCGATCGAGATGCGTTTGATCGCCTGGGCCATGTTCTCGACGGCTACCGCGATGAACCCATCGGCCACGGCGCGCGGATCCTTGCCAACCTGCCGCGCCAGCGCCTCGAATTGGGCGCGCACGGCGGCGGGGTCGAGGTCCTGGTCGGCTTCGGGTCCGA
>CAZNZI010000452.1:0-3458 GCA_964577475.1 uncultured Rhodospirillaceae bacterium | reverse complement strand
GAACGTGCAGCACGACGTCTTCGCCATCGGCGCCGGTTCGATTGCGTCCCATGCCGTGGCCGCCCGTGGCCGCCTTGAAATGCTGCTGGTAGCGGAAGTCGATCAGCGTGTTGAGATTGTCGGCGCATTCGAACACGACATCGCCGCCGCGCCCGCCATTGCCGCCGTCGGGCCCGCCATATTCGATATACTTCTCGCGGCGGAAACTGACGCAGCCGGGGCCGCCGTCGCCGCTCTTGAGATAGATCTTCGCTTGGTCGAGGAACTTCATCGCGCCTTCGTCTCGGTCCGTGCGAGCCCCCACCTCACCCCCAACCCTCTCCGCCCCCGAGGGGCGGAGAGGGAGGGACCCGCGATAGCGGGAGGGTGAGGTGGGGCCATCCGCAATGACGAACCCAATCTAATCTGCGTTTCAAAAACCCAATAAAAAAGGGGAACGGCGAGCCATTCCCCTGTTTTCGCGGTCTGTCCGCTGGACAGCCGCGTTAGCTCTTCGGCTCCACGACCGACACCGTCATGCGTCCGCTCTTTTCGGCGAACACGACCGTGCCCGACGCCTTGGCGAACAGGGTGTGGTCGGTGCCCATGCCGACATTCACGCCGGCATGCACCTTGGTGCCGCGCTGACGGACGAGGATGTTGCCGGCCAGAACCGCCTGACCGCCGGCGCGCTTCACGCCGAGGCGACGGCCCGCGGAGTCGCGGCCGTTGCGGGAGCTGCCGCCTGCCTTTTTATGTGCCATTTACGTGGTCCCTCTATCTCGCTTAGGCGCCGGCGATGCCGGTGATGCGGACGACCGTCAGGTCCTGACGGTGGCCGTTCTTGCGGCGCGAATTCTGCCGGCGGCGCTTCTTGAAGATGATCAGCTTCGGACCGCGGCCCTGTTCGAGCAGCGTGCCGGTGACCGAGGCGCCGGCCACGGTCGGCGTACCGACCTTGCCGTCGACCATCAGCACCTTGTCGAAGGTGATGGTGTCGCCCGCCGCACCCGGCAGCAGCTCGACCTTAATAACGTCGTTGGGCGACACCTTATATTGCTTGCCGCCCGTCTCGATGATCGCGAACATGATATTACCCTCGGAACCCTGGCTAACCGGCCAGGCCGGAAAAGGCGTGAAATATACTCGTAAGTTCCCCCCTGTCAACGCTAATCCTGGGCCAAACGACCGTTCGGCCACACTCTCCATAGAGTCTAAATCCCAAGCTTTTCCATCCGCTTAGGCCCGGCGGCGCCCGACCGGCCCGATAAGGCTCTCCAGGAAAACCCGAAGGTCTCCCTGGGTGAACCTCCGGATAGAACCTGACTAACGATTGTGACATATCGGACATCAATTTGGAGGCATAGAGCCTCAATAGACGGGACCCGCGGTGGATGGCATCCGACCGGCGTATCGACCTGTATTTTGCTGAGGCACAGCGATTGCGGGCCCTGGCGACATCGTTCGCATCAGCCGATATGCGCGCGCAGATCATCGGGATCGCCGAACAGTACGAGGCCCTGGCCCTGCAGCGCCGCCACTTCATCGATCGCGGCGGCGATTTGTTCGGCAACCAGGGGGAAACGGAATAACCGCCTGACGGTCCTTGCTTTTGGCCTGCACGCCGGGAGCAGAATCTTAGCGCGGGCGGGTTGCACCCCGCCCCTGGCCTATGCTAAATCCCCGCCTCCCGGAGGGGTGCCAGAGTGGTCGATCGGGACGGTCTCGAAAACCGTTGTGCCCGCAAGGGTACCGTGGGTTCGAATCCCACCCCCTCCGCCAGATTTCCTTCAAGAGCGATCTACCGATGCCGAGTCCGGGCGCCAATCGCCGCACCGGCCAGTGCCCTTTGATCGGACGGGGTCCTTCATGCGATGGAATCGAAGCATTCTGGGTGTCGCGACCCTAATCTCTCTGACGCTTCTGACGGCCGCAGCGGCCACAGCGACCTCTCCAGATATTTGCCCGACCGTAACGGCGGGCGCGATCGGCGAAATGCTCGCGACTCTAAAGGCTCTCGATGATTATTTCCCGCCGGTTTCATCGGTGGATGCGGATTATCTGCGACATCAATATATGGATGCGCTCAGTGACAGACGCTCCGACGTACCGAATGGAAGACCGGCGGACCATCTCGCCGCGCTCCTGACCCGTTCCGATTTTTTTGCCTGGACGTTTCACGACCGGATAAAACGGGTCGATTCCAGACTCGAAGAAATACAAAAGCTGCCAGCTTCGGCCAATGCGGCGCTGCGAATCGCGATGGCCGCAGGAGACCTTCCTGACATCTCCGACGTCGAGGCCGCGTGGATGAGCTACGCGGCGTCGAACGCTTCCAATGACATGACCGGTAAGCAATATGGCAGACTGTCACTTGCCATAAGGGCGCTGATGCCGAAGATCGGCGAATATATCAGCTGCTGGGCCCGCGACGCTGGCGCCAAGAACTGAGCCGATCTGTCACGCCCTCACGTCCCCACCACGCTCGTCGCCCCGTCCACCCGCTGGCGGTCGATCGCCTTCCAGTCCCACGCGATCCCCAGTCCGGGCTCCGCGCTCGGCACGGCATAACCGTCTTCGATCGTCATCCCATGTTCGGTCAGGCTGTCGAGTTGAGGGATGTATTCGACCCAGCGCGCATTGGGCACGGCGCAGCAGAGGCCAACATGCAATTCCATCAGGAAGTGCGGACAGATCGGCATGTTGAAGGCCTCGGCCATATGGGCGACCTTGAGCCAGGGCGTGATGCCGCCGATGCGTGCGACATCCGCTTGCACGATCGAACACGCGCCGAGCTGCAGGTATTCGCGGAAGTGGAGAATGCTGTAGATACTCTCGCCCACCGCGATCGGCAGCGTGGTCGATTGCGACAGGCGGACATGGCCGTCGATGTCGTCGGCCGTCATCGGCTCCTCGAGCCAGCCGATATCGAGCGGCGTGTAGCGCCGCGCACGGCGGATCGCATCGTCGACCGAGAAGGCCTGGTTGGCGTCGGTGAAGATCTCGAACCCCTCGCCCACCGCTTTGCGCACCGCTTCCAACCGCGCGACGTCTTCATGCACCGGGCGGCCGACCTTGATCTTGGCGCCGCCGAAGCCCTGGGCCTTGGCGCGCAGTGCGTCCTCGACCAGCGCCTCGGGCGGAAGGTGCAGCCAGCCGCCTTCGGTTGTATAGAGCCGTACCTTCTTCTGCGCGCCACCTGCCATCAGATGGAGCGGCTGACCGGCCTTGCGGCAGCGCAGATCCCAGAGCGCGGTATCGATCGCGGCAAGCGCGAGGGCCGTGATCGCGCCGACACTGGTGGCGTGGGTGAGGAACAGAAGATCGCGCCAGATCGATTCGACCTCCGCCGCGTCGCGGCCGATCAGCGCAGGGCAGAGGCTGCGCGCCAAAAGCGCGATCACCGAATGCCCGCCGGTGCCGATCGTGTAGCTGTAGCCCGTGCCCACCGCACCATCGGCATCGGTGATGCGCACGAT
>CAZNZI010000451.1:0-1779 GCA_964577475.1 uncultured Rhodospirillaceae bacterium | reverse complement strand
CGAAGTCTCGTCGCCCTGGGCGGTGGTGCCGATGGCCCTCGTGGTCGGCGCGGCCGCCGGCGCGATCAACGGGTTCCTCGCTGTCGTGGTGCGAATCCAGCCCATTGTCGCCACGCTCGGCACCTACCTCCTCTTCGCGGGGTTGACCCTGACCATCGTGCCCGCGCCGATCGGTACGGTGCCGCACTGGATTCAAAGCCTCTCCGGCCCGCTCTCGATCCTGCCGCTGGCGCTGATGGGCATCGTGTGGCTCGCGATCAAGCGCCTGCCCTATTACGACCTGTTGATGGCGGTGGGCAGCGACGATCGCGCCTGCTATACGGCGGGCGTTCCGGTCGGCACGGTGCGCTTCATCTCCTATGTGCTGACCGGCATCTTCGGCGGTGTCGCGGGGATCATGCTGACGGCGCTGATCGGTTCGGCCGATCCCAATGTCGGACCCAATTTCACCCTGCTCGCGATTTCCGCAGTGGCGCTGGGCGGCGTCAGCCTGGCCGGCGGGCGCGGCGGCATGCTGGCGGCGGCCATCGGGGCGGCCGACATCTTCCTGCTGCAAAGCGCGCTCACCTATTTCAACGTCTCGACCTTCGTGCTGCAGATCGCCTATGGCGTGATCCTGGTGCTGGCGATTGCGCTCAACGCGATCCCCGCCCTGCTCCGCCGCCGGAGGGCCCACGCATGATCGGCAGATTGGGAGCCACCGGGCGGCGGGCGCTGGCCGCCATTGCGATGGCGGTGGCGCTGCAGGTGATCGGCACGATCCTGATCGACGGCTACAGCAGCGAGTTCTCGGTGCGCGCCATGTCGGTGCTGGCGACGCTGCTGGGTGTCGCCTCGATCGGCCAGACATTGGTGATCCTGCTGGGCGGCATCGACCTCTCGATCCCCTTCATCATCGGCTTCGCCAATGTCGTAGCCGCGCAGTTGTTCGGCAACGGGATGGATTTCGGCCTGGTCTGCGTCATTGTCGCCGTCATCGCCATGGCGATCGGCGCGATCAACGGCTTGCTCTCCTCGGTGCTCGCCATCCATCCGCTGATCGTGACGCTCGGCGTCGGCACCGCCGTGCAGGGTGCAGTTCTGCTCTGGACCGCGGGCTTCCCCACCGGCTCGGCACCCGAGGCGGTGACGCAATTCGTCTCGATCGGCGGCCATGCCTGGTTCCTGCCGGTGCCGTGGCTGATCCCCTTCTTCATCGTGCTGGTCGCCATCGTGATCCTGGTGCTGGAGCGCACGCCCTTCGGCCGGCGGCTCTACGCGCTCGGCAGCAACCCGACCGCCGCGCGCTATGCACTGATTGCGCCGCACGCGATCTGGGGCGCCACCTATGCGCTGAGCGCCTTCTTCGCCGCGATGGCGGGCGTTCTGCTGCTGGGCTTCACCGGCTCGGCCTATGGCGATGTCGGCCAGCCCTATCTGTTCCAGACCATTGCGGGTGTCGTGATCGGCGGCACTACCTTGATCGGCGGGCGTGGCGGATTGCTCGGCACGGTCGCGGGTGCGGTGGTGCTGACCGAGATCAACACACTCCTCATCGGTCTCGGTTTCTCGCCCTCGATGGTGGAAAGCGCGCTCGGCGTGCTGATCGTGGTGCTGGTCTCGCTCTATGGGCGCGAGGCCCATGTGCGGTCGACCATCTGACGGGGGCGCGCGATGAGCCTCTACACAGGCCCGATCATCGACGCGCATCACCACCTGTGGGACTACGCCATGGGCCGCCACCGCTGGCTGATGCCGGTCGCGGGCAAGACCGATCCGCTGGGCGATCTCGACCGCATC
>CAZNZI010000450.1:0-2499 GCA_964577475.1 uncultured Rhodospirillaceae bacterium | reverse complement strand
ACCGTCGGCAGGTCTTTCAGCGAATGGACCGCGAGCGCAATGCGACCATCGAGCAGCGCGGCATCGATCTCCTTGGTGAAGAGCCCTTTGCCGCCGATATCGACCAGGGTGCGGTCCTGCACCGTATCGCCGCTGGTGACGATGGTCTCGATGGCGATGGCGCCGCCGGCCAGTTTGGGATGTGCGGCCTGGAGCCGCGCCTGGACGCCCCGGGCCTGGACCAGGGCCAAGGGACTGCCGCGCGTACCGATGCGCAAAATTGGGGTGGACGCCGATGTACTCGCCATGGGGGCTGTTCTAAAGGCTGGATCGCGCCGGTGAAAGGGGGTATTGGCGGCCCATGATCGTACTCGGTTTGGAAAGCAGTTGCGACGAAACGGCGGCCGCTCTGGTACGGGACGACCGTACCGTGCTGGCCGATGCCGTCCTGTCGCAATTGGATGACCACCGGCCGTTCGGCGGCGTCGTGCCTGAAATTGCGGCGCGCGCTCATTTACAGCACCTAGACCGGCTGATCGGCGAGGCTTTGGGCCGTGCGGAACTGACTTTGGACCAGGTCGATGCCGTCGCGGCGAGCGCCGGGCCGGGGTTGATCGGCGGGCTGATGGTGGCCACCACCACCGGCAAGGCGCTCGCGATGGCGCGGGGCTTGCCCTTCGTCGCGGTCAACCATCTGGAGGGCCATGCGCTGACCGCGCGCCTGACCGACGGGATCGCGTTTCCCTATCTGCTGCTGCTGGTCTCGGGCGGGCACTGCCAACTCCTCGCGGTCGAGGGTGTCGGCCAATACCGTCGCCTGGGCGCGACCATCGACGACGCGGCGGGTGAAGCCTTCGACAAAGCGGCGCGGCTTTTGGGCCTCGGCTATCCCGGCGGGCCCGCCATCGAGCGCGCGGCCAAGACCGGTGACGCAACGCGCTTCACCCTGCCCCGCCCGCTGCTCGGCAAACCTGGGTGCGACTTCTCGTTCTCAGGCCTCAAGAACGCGCTGCGTCTGCTCGTCGGCAAACTCGGCACGCTGACGGACCGAGACCGTGCCGATGTCGCCGCCACCTTCCAGGTCGCGGTCGCGCAGCACCTGGCCGAACGAACGGCACGCGGCATCGATGCGTTCGCCGAATCCCACCCCGACGCGCGCACGCTGGTGATCGCCGGAGGCGTTGCCGCCAATACGGCGTTGCGTACGGCGCTGGCGGCGACCGTTGCGAAGAAGGGCTTCACATTGGTTGTGCCGCCGGTGCGCCTCTGTACCGACAACGGCGCAATGATCGCCTGGGCCGGGCTCGAGCGGTTGCGCCTCAATCTGACCGACGGGCTCGACTTTGCGCCCCGGCCGCGCTGGCCGCTCGATCCGGGTGCCGTGCCGCTGATCGGCGCGGGCGTAAAGGCCTAGAGTTACGCCGCTCCACCCGTCACAAAACGATACCGCCGACAGGGGTTGTCCGACTCGCGCGCCCGGGGCATAACTGCCCCGGGGAGCACTTGATCATGGACACCATAGGCATCGTCGGCGCCGGCGCCTGGGGAACGGCCCTTGCCGTTGCTTTGACCCGTGCCGGGCGCAAGCCGGTCCTCTGGGCCCATGAGCCGTCCGTGGTCCATGCGATCCGCAACACCCGGCGCAACCCGATCTTCCTTCCCGATATCGACTTGCCGGAGACGATCACGGTCACCGACGACCTTGCCACGGTCGCGGCCAACGAGGCGGTTCTGCTGGCCGTCCCCGCTCAGCATCTGCGCGGCATCTGCAAACGCATCGCGAGTGCATGGAAGCCCGGCACGCCGGCGGTGATCTGCGCCAAGGGCATCGAGCAAGGCACGGGCGCACTGATGACAGAGGTGGTCGCCGCCGAGTTGCCCAAGGCGGCGCTCGCGATTCTCTCGGGCCCGACCTTCGCCATTGAAGTGGCGCGTGGCCAGCCCACGGCGATCACGCTGGCGAGTGCCGATCCGGCCCTGGCCTCCAAGGTCGTGACCATGATCGGCTCAGCCACCTTCCGCCCCTATGCGGGCGATGACCCGACCGGTGTCGCCATCGGCGGCGCGGTGAAGAACGTGCTGGCGCTGGGCTGCGGCGTCGTCGAGGGGCGCGCACTGGGCGACAATGCGCGTGCCGCACTGATCACCCGTGGCTTGGCAGAACTCTCGCGCCTGGTGATCGCCAAGGGCGGCCGCGCAGAAACCTGCATGGGGCTTTCGGGTTTGGGCGATCTGGTGCTGACCGCCTCGAGTCGGCAATCGCGCAATTACTCGACCGGTTTCGGTCTCGGCCAGGGCAAGCATCTCGATGGGATCCTGGGCGCGCGGCATGATGTGGTCGAAGGTGTGGCAACTGCGCCCGCCGTGGTGGAACTGGCGGCAAAAGTGAAGGTGGAAATGCCGGTCTGTGCCGCCGTGGCCGCGCTGATTGCGGGACAGACGACCATCGACCAGACGATCGGCGCGCTGCTGGCACGTCCATTCAAGAGCGAAGCGAAATAACGGCGAAACACGTTTAGG
>CAZNZI010000449.1:0-2256 GCA_964577475.1 uncultured Rhodospirillaceae bacterium | reverse complement strand
GCGGGCGCTGCCGGCTATCTGCTGAAGACCTCGCCGCCGCACGAACTGAAACTGGCGCTAGAGTCGGTGGCGCAGGGACAGATCTTCCTGAGCCCCGCGATCTCCAAGCAAGTGGTCGACGTCTATCTCGGCCGCGCGTCGGGCAAGGACGATCCGCTCGACCAGCTCACGCCGCGCCAACGCGAGATTCTGCAACTGATCGCCGAAGGGCATGCCAGCAAGCGCATCGCGCAGCTTCTGGGGGCTAGCGTCAAAACGGTCGAATCCCATCGCGCGAGCCTGATGGACCGGCTCGATATTCATGATGTCGCCGGCTTGGTTCGCTTTGCCATCCGCCACGGACTGGTATCGCCCGAGGAATAAAGGGCAGAGTTCTAAGGGTAAATCCCCGTCCGTCTCGGGAATCGTCCCGATATCTGCCTCAGCCACCGCACGATACGGTCCCGCTTGTGACACGAACCGGAGTGCGGACCATGAGCGTGAGCGGCCTTGAGAGAACCGCCCGCATCGACAATCCCGAGAACATCGCGATCAGAGCGCTTGGATTCCTGTCCGTGCGCCGGCCGCTGTTCGACCGGTTCCTGCAAAGCAGCGGCGTACCCTATGCGGCGTTCACGCAACGGCCGATCGCGAACGACCTCGCGGTGGCGGTTCTGGATTTTCTCGTCGCCGACGAGATCGCCCTGCTCGAATTCACCGAAAGGACCGACATCTCGGTCGAAGCGATCTATGCCACGCGGCGCATGTTTCTTGCGCGCGAAGAGGCCGCCGGCGACCAGCGGACGGGCGCCGGTCTCGCTTCGATCACCCCGATCTTCGACGCGGTTCGCGAACCTCCCGCCGTCGAAGCAGGCTGGGCAGCCCACGCCCGGCGTCTCCCCCAAGTAAGTGGCAGCAAGCCGAGCGTCTAGCTCCCTTGCTCATGCGGCCGGAGCGCAGCAGCCACAAAAACTTCAAGGCCCCGGTTCGCCGGGGCCTTTTTTCTTTTCCCGGCAAAGCCTTCGGGCAATTTTGAAACTCAGTTCTCGGTAGTTCCCTAATCGGTTCTAGGGGATTCCCTGATAGGCCCTTGAATAGCCGGCCATTAGCCTTGGATTTGGCTCATTTTCGGCTGCGCCCTTGCGTGGTCGAAAGGCGTGCGCAGGACGCAAGAGAGAACGAGCGCATGCCGGGGAAAATGGTTTTCTGACCGTTTCGAGTCCCGATCGCGAGCGGCCCCGGCAGAATCGATCGCCGGAGACTTCCCGTGACTCGAAGCAGGAACTTTCGGCCGTCGAAGGATAACCATGCTTGGCGATGTCGCCCGGCGTGGCTCGCAAGGATTGAGGCAGTGTGACCCGCGGGAAATCCCGCTCCGCCACGAGGACATCATGACCGCCACATCGAATGCCAAAACCTCCGCCGCGCGCCGCGCGTCTCCGTTGCGCAACGGCGCCAAAGCGAAGTCGAAGAGCGGTGCTGCGAAAGCCAATGGCAACGGTGCGGTTCATGAAATACCGGCGACCAGCGCCGATCTGATCGATGCCCGCCCGCTGCTGAAGGCGCTGCAGGCGATGCGTGTCGGCGATTTCTCGGTGCGCATGCCCAGCGATCACGTCGGCATGGCGGGCAAGCTCGCCGACACCTTCAATGACATCGTCGCCGCCAATGAGCGCATGGCGCAGCAGCTCGAAGAGGTGGGTCAGGTCGTCGGCCGTGACGGCAAGACCAGCAAGCGCGTCAAATTCGCCACCTCCCAGGGCTCCTGGGGCGAGATGGAGACCTCGGTCAATTCGCTGATATTCGATCTTCTGTGGCCGACAACGGCCGTGACCCGTGCGATCGCCGCGGTGGCGCGCGGCGACTTGCTGCAGACGGTCGAGCTCGAAGTCGATGGCCGGCCGCTGAAGGGCGAATTCCTGCGCGCCGCGACGATCGTGAACACCATGATCAAGCAGCTCAGCGTGTTCACCTCGGAAGTGACTCGCGTGGCGCGCGAAGTGGGCACCGACGGCAAGTTGGGCGGCCAGGCGCAGGTGCGCGAAGTGACCGGCGTGTGGAAGGATCTGACGGAGTCGGTGAACTCCATGGCCAACAACCTGACGGGCCAGGTGCGCAACATCGCCGAAGTGACAATCGCGGTCGCCAACGGCGACTTGTCGAAGAAGATCACGGTGGACGTGCGTGGCGAAATCCTGCTGCTGAAGGAAACCCTGAACACGATGGTGGAGCAGCTTCGTTCCTTCGCCGGCGAAGTGACCCGCGTGGCGCGCGAGG
>CAZNZI010000448.1:0-7913 GCA_964577475.1 uncultured Rhodospirillaceae bacterium | reverse complement strand
GCACCGCCACGGCGTGAGAGACCCAGGGCGGAAAGACGACGGCCACCGCCGATCCGGGTGCCGCCTGTCCCGGCCAGACGAGCGCGGCCAGGGCGACCACGGCGGTGCCTGCGCCGGCCAGGGCCCAGCCGCGGCGCGTGCCGCGGGGACGGCGGGCGGCGGCGGGAATGGTGCTCGCGTCGAGAGTCATGTTCTCACCAGTATGTCGTCGATGGCGGACAGGAACTCTTGGACGTTTATTGGTTTTGTCAGGTAGTGCCTGAAGCCGGCGGCACGGCCCCGCTCGTGGTCGCGCATCTGCGCGGCCGCGGTCAGGGCCATCACCGGAATAGCGCTCGTGCGGTTGCCGTGGCGCAGGCGGCGCAGCACTTCGAATCCGTTGATGCCGGGCAGATTGATGTCGAGCACGATCACGTCGGGCTGGTGGGCATGGGCCAGCGCAAGCCCGGTGTTGCCGTCGGGCGCCGTCAGCAGTTTCAGGTTCGGCACCGAGTCGACCAGTTCCTGCATCAGGGCGATGTTGGGCGGGTTGTCCTCGACATAGAGCAAGGTCAGCGTCTTGTCGGTGTTCTTGAAATCGGCGCCGGGCGTCGTGCCGTGGGCATCGGCTGCGGCGGCATTCTCGTCGGCCTCGGGGCCGGCGGCCGGCAGTTCAAGCCAGAAGGTCGAACCCTGATCGGTCTTGCTGCTGAAGGTGAGACTGCCGTTCATCAACCCGGCGAGGCGGTGCGAGATCGCAAGCCCGATGCCAGTGCCCTCGATCCCGCCCTGCTCGGCGCCGAGGCGGTTGAAGGGCTGGAACACTTCGGCGTGGCGCTCGGCCGGGATGCCGATCCCGGTGTCGATCATCGCGATCTTCACGGTGCCGTTCTCGGCGCGCGCCTGAAGCATCACCGCGCCGCCGCGCCTGTTGTACTTGATCGCGTTGGTGCCGAGGTTCATCAGAATCTGGGCCAGCCGCACGCGGTCGGCGCGCACCATCGGCAGGCCGGCGGGCAGATCGACCGCGAAGGTCACGTCGGCGCTGTCGGCCAGCGGCTGCAAGGTCGCACGGAGCTGTTCAAGCACGGGGTCGAGCGCCACCCGTTCGATCGAGATGCGGATCGTCCCGGCTTCGATCTTGGAGAGATCGAGGATCTCGTCGATCAGCGACAGCAGGTGCTGGCCGCTGCGGCGGATCTGCGAAACGTGGCGGCCCTGGCGTGCGGTCAGCGGTTCTTTCGAATTCATCTCGAGCAGTTGCGCGAAGCCCAGCACCGAGTTCAGCGGCGTGCGCAACTCGTGGCTGATGCGCGCCAGGAATTCCGACTTGGCGTGATTGGCCATCTCGGCCGTCTGCTTGTCGTGCTCGGCACGCAGATGGGCGGCCTTGATCTCGGAGGCCAGGATCGCGATCCGCTCGTAATAGATGCACATGATCGCGATGAAGAGCACGCAGATGCAGACCGACACGATGCCCATTTCGCTCAGCCGCGCGAGCGGGATGTATTCGGGGAAGGGCACGCCCGCGAGATGGATGCCGTAGAAGACCGCCAGATTGACCGCCAGGATCGAGAGCACCACCGCGCGCATCTTCGGCTTGGCGCCGAGATAGTAGAAGGCGAGCAGCGGGATCACCGGCGTCCAGATCAGGAAGGGCGAACTGACGCCGCCATAGTTGAACGAGGTCTGCAGCACGATGAAGCAGAGATTCTCCATCGACAGGATGGAGAGCAGGGTGAACCGTTTCGTCCAGCGCAGCAGGACAGGGAAGGCGTAATAGGCGGCGAGCGCAATGGTCAGGGCCCACCAATGGAACCCAGGCGCCGGGTCGATGAAATAGAGGTAGATGGCGATCACATGGCCGAGGGGCGGGCCGAAGACATGGGCGCCGACGAACAACTGGGCGCGCCGGTATGTATCGGGATCGTCCCGCAACTCGGCCGGAATGAACCATTCCAGCATTGAAGTTATGGCGCGCACGCCGGTCATCGCGCCGCGAACCGGCCGCGCTGCAATCGGCGCGCGAATGGTCTGGAAGGTTGAAGCAGCACTAACATCCTGTGAAACCTGGACTCCATGCGGGTTGGATGCGCAAACGAAATGGCCAAGTTCCAAAGGGCGAATCGCGCGGATTTTGGAGTCAGGGCCCCCGCCACATTACGACGGTTCAGGCCGTGCTGGATCACTGTGGTTGGAGCTTTGGGCTCAAACCAATCCGTCCCGGGACCTTTCCGATCCCGGAGGCACATCCACATTGCGACAACCCCCACCTTACGGTGTCTGGTCATGTGGCCGCATGATCAACGGGGAGTCAATTGTCGGACATCACACCTATGCGCGATTTAGGCACAAGCCTGGGTTGCCGAAAACCTGGGTTATCAGGGGCCTCGTCAGGCGCCCATCAGGCCTCTCACATGGGCGGCCGCCGACTGGGCCAGGGCGGCCAGATCATAGCCCCCCTCCAGCGCGGAAACGATCCGGGCGCCGCAGACCCGGTGGGCGACCGTCCAGAGCTCCTGGGTCACCCAATGAAAATCCTCGGCCACCAGCCGCATATTGGCCAGCGGATCGGCCGCATGGGCGTCGAAGCCGGCCGAGATCATGATCAGCTCGGGCTTGAACCGTTCGAGGGCGGGCAGCACCTCGGCCGCCACCGCCTCGCGCCAGGGTTGCGAGGTGCAGCCGGCCGGGCAGGGCACGTTCACCACATTGTTGGCCACCCCGGTCTCACGCTCGGAGCCGGTACCGGGATAGGCGCCGTATTGATGGGTCGAGGCGTAGAAGAGGTCGGGGTCGTCATAGAAGATGTCCTGGGTGCCGTTGCCGTGATGGACGTCGAAGTCGAAGACGGCCACGCGCTTCAGCCCATGCACCGCGCGCGCGTGATAGGCGCCGATGGCGATGTTGTTGAACAGGCAGAACCCCATCGCCGCGTCGCGCTCGGCGTGATGGCCCGGCGGCCGGACCGCACAGAAGGCGTTGCGTACCTCGCCCTTCATCACCGCATCGACGCCGGCCACCACCGCACCGGCCGCGCGCAGGATCGCATCCCACGAGCCTTGCGAGACGGCGGTGTCGGGATCGAGATGGGCGATCTGGGCGCGGGTCGGGATCGAGTCGCGGACCGTCTCGAACAGCGCGCGGCCATGGGCACGCAGAATCTGGTCTTCGGTCGCCTGCGGCGCCTCGACGCGGATCAGCGGCGTGAACTCTTCGGCCTCCAGCGCCTCCATCACCGCCTTCAGCCGCGCCGGCCGCTCGGGATGATACTGGCCGGTGTCGTGATTGAGGCAGGCGGGATGGGTGAGGAGGAGCGTGGTCATGGGGAGAGGTTAGGAGGTGTGGAGCGTGGCAGCCACTATTTTCCGCGAGCCTTTGCGTGACCCCTCACCCAGCCCTCTCCCGCAAGGGGAGAGGGTGTTCTCGGCGCACGTCCCCTCTCCCCTCGCGGGAGAGGGACAGGGTGAGGGGGGATCACATCCCGCGCATCACACGCCGACCCGAACGCGCGCGCCATCCGCGATCGTCCGCGGCGCCGTGTTGAGCTTCTCGATCGCAAAGCCGGCGGCGGCCTTGTAATCCGCCATGAACGCAGCCCGTTCCTTGGCCGGGATCACGTCGTCGATCCTGTCGAACGTTCCGCCGCAGCGGGCATCCACGAGGTTGAGCAGTCCGAACGGCCCGGCGCCGCGGTTGCGCAACACCACCTGTCCGATCGGTCCGCAGAATTTCGTGTCGAAGGCCTCGAGCGCCGCTTGTGTCACGCCATGCTCGATGAACGAAGCCCCCAGCATGCGCGCGTCGACAATCGCCTGGCTGCCGCCGTTCGATCCGGTCGGGTACATCGGGTGCGCGGCGTCACCCATCAGGATCACCGGGCCGTCCCGCCATGTGGCGATCGGGTCGCGGTCGATCATCGGATTCTCGAAGGCCGTATCGGCCCGCCGGATCAGGTCCGGGACATCGAGCCAATCCCATACCCAGCCATCGAAGTGATGGGCGAAGGCGGTTGTCTCGACCTCGCGGAACCAGCCGCTCTGCTTCCATCCCTCGCTGTTGTCGATCGTCACTTCGGCGATCCAATTGAGCATCGAGAGGCCCGTCGCGGGGTCGGGATGCGAGATCGGATAGAACACCACGCGCTGGCGATGGGTGCCGAGACCGATGAATGACGAGCCGGTGCGGATCGGTTTCCCCCAGGCTGTGCCGCGCCACATCACCGCGCCGCCCCAATGGATCGGCGGCTGCGTCGGGTGCATCTGCGCCCGCACGGCCGAGTTGATGCCGTCAGCGCCGATCAGCAGCGTGCCGTTTTCTTCCGTGGTCGAGCCGTCGGCGCGTTCGATCCGCGCGGTGACGGAACCGTCAGCATTCTTGCGGTAGCCGGTGACGCGGTGGCCGAGCCGGACAGCGTCGCGTCCGGCCCGCTCGACCAGCTTATCGTGCAGCAGCATGTGGAAGCGGCCGCGGTGCACGGCATATTGCGGCCAATTGTACCCGGCCAGCACGCCGCGCGGCTCGGCATAGATGTCGTTGCCGTTCAGCCCGACCAGCGCCCATTCCTGGACGGGCAAACCCACGGAATCGAGCTCAGCCTGCGTGATGTCGAGATCGAGAAGCTCGCGCACGGCGTTCGGCTGCATATTGATGCCGACACCAAGCGGGCGCATCTGACGTACCGACTCGAATATGATACAGGGCACGCCGATCTGATGGAGCGTCAGCGCCGTTGCCAGCCCGCCGATGCCGCCGCCGGCGATCAATACCGGACTATGGGTCATGGCTCGGCTTACATCCCGCTCGTCACGGCTTCGCGGATCGTCGAAGCGTTGTAGTTGTTGCCGACCGACATGGCGGCGATGCGGGAGAGATAGGTGAGCGGCAGGCCCGTCTCGTCGTGCCAGGCGTTGAACCGGTCCTGGATCCGCTGCAGGTCGCGCTTCGAGGTCGGGCTTTCGGCGAGGTCCACACCCGTCTCGCGCAGACAGGCGGCGACGTCGTGCGTCACGATGAAACTGTCATAGCCGAGGAAGCGCAGAAAGTACTGGCCCGAATTGCCGCCCAGCCGGTCGCCGCGCTTGGCCAGGAAGGCCAGCAGGCCGACATAGTCGCTGGCCGGCCAGGCGGCGAGAAACGGGCCGAAGCCGCCATGCTCGGCCGCCACGTCGCGCACGAAGACCGCGTTCCTGCGCACCGACATGATCTTCTGTGCGTTGCGCACGATGCGTTTGTCGTGGAGCAGACCTTCCCAGAACTCGTCGGGCTGGAAGGCAAGGCGCTTGGGATCGAATTTCAGGAAGGCCGCTTCAAAGCTCGGCCATTTCTGTTCGATCACCCGCCAGACGAAGCCCGCCGAGAAGACGCGCTTGGCCATGTCGGCGAGGATGCGGTCATCGCCGAGCTTGGCGAGCGCCTTGGGCGAAAGCGGCTTCGCGGGCAGCAGCTTCTTCATCGCCGCCTCGCCGCCTTTGCGTTCGACCGCGCGCGCCATGATTTTTGCGAAGGACGGCACGCGCGTTGTTTTCGGGGCGGCCTTCGCGGCGGGCTTCGCGGCCGATTTCGGGGCCGTCTTCAGCGCGGCGGTTTTCGCCGCCGGCTTCTTCACGCGGGCTTGTGGCATACGGCCTCGATGTTGTTGCCGTCGGCATCGTGCACGAAGGCGCCGTAATAGTTGGGATGATAGTGGGCGCGGATGCCGGGCGGGCCGTTGTCGGTGGCCCCGGCCGCCATCGCCGCCGTGTAGAAGGCATCGACCGTCTTGCGGTCGTTGGTGGCGAAGGCGACATGGACGCTGTGGCTGGCTTTCGAACCCGGCGCCGTGCCGATCCAGAAATAGGGCTTGCCGTCCGAACCGAATCCGGCACCCGCATAGCCGCCCGATTGCTCGGGCGTCACTTCCATCACGAGGCCGATGCCGAGCGGCGCCAGCGCCTTCAGATAGAAGGCCTTGGCTTTGGCGAAATCCGTCACGGCGAAGCCGATATGATCGAGCATGGTCTCCCTCCCGTTGCCCCAATCAGAGGGGCATCATGGGCCAGGGCCTAGCCCGCCGCAATCGTCGCCTCGATCATCTTCCGTGCGTCTTTGATGATCGCGTGGCCGGGATCGGGCCGCGCCAGGAAATCGGCCCAGGAATAGAGATCGGCGATGCGCGCGATGCGCCGCCAGTCGTCGGGGAGCGTGCCACCGGCTTTCTTGTAAGCGGTGGTGAGGCCGGTGACGAACCCCTTCGAATCGCCGAGCGGCGGGCGCAGGAGATTGCCGAAATCGACGGCCGGCGAGCCGGCGAACGCGAATTCCCAATCGAGCACGGCGGCCACCGTCCAGGCGCCGGCGTCATTCTTCTTCACCAGGATGTTCGAGCCGTTGAAATCGGCGTGGGTGAGACAGGGCTTCTTCAGCCAGGCATCCAGCCGCTTGCCCTCGCGCTCGACGAAGGCGATTACGTCAGTGGTCAGCTTTTCGCCCAGCCGCTCGCCGCCCATGCCGTCGATCAGGCAGCGGCGCAGATAGGCGGCCAGCCCCGCCTGTCCCATATCGACCGCGTCGGGGATGCGCAGATCATCGGCGAAGAAACCGGTGCGCGGAAGGGTGATCGCATGGATGGCGGCCATCGCCTTGCCGAGTGTCGGCGCGAGTTCGGTGAAGCCGGCCGGACCGATATCCTGCGCCACCACCTCCAGCCGCTCCGCCCCGATCCATTCGCACAGCGCGAAGGGATGGGGCACGATCGCGCCGTCATCGGCGAAATAGAGCATCCGCGCGATGGGGGCTTTGCGTTCGGCCAGGAGTTTCAGGAGCGCCGCCTCCTTGCGGGCCTGGGCGGGATCGCGCTGATAGAGGCGCAGGACGATACGGTTGGGCGGGCCGGCCAGATCGATGGCGATATTGGTGTTCGACTTGCCGCCCAAGAGCTTGCGGTGGCCGGTCACCCGGGCATCGGGCAGGCCGCTGCGCACCAGCCGCGCGATGGTCGCGGCATCGAGTTCGACCTCCAAGGTAGTGCGCCGCCACTTTGCCCGCACGAATGCGTTCTCCCATCTCGATCAGCGGCGCAGTTTCCGGCATCATCGCGCCATGAGCAAGAAACGACTTGATCAAATCCTTGTCGACCGCGGCCTCGCCGAAAGCAAGACGCGCGCCCAGGCGCTGATCATCGCGGGCAAGGTCTATTCCGGCGAGAAGCGGCTCGACAAGCCGGGCGTGCCGACCGCCGAGGACCTCGCGATCGAGCTGCGCGGCGAGCCGCACCCTTGGGTCTCGCGCGGCGGCATCAAGCTGGCGGCGGGGCTTGAGGCCTTCGCCATCGATCCCACCGGCATGACCGCCCTCGATGTCGGCGCCTCGACGGGCGGCTTCACCGATGTGCTGCTGCAGAAGGGCGCGGCCAAGGTCTATGCGGTGGATGTGGGGCAGGGCCAGCTCGCCTGGAAACTGCGCAACGACCCGCGCGTGGTGGTGCTGGAAAAGACCAATGCGCGGCACCTCTCTGCGGCGCAGATTCCCGAGCCGGTGGACTTGGTGGTCTGCGATGCGAGCTTCATCGGGCTCGAGACGGTGTTGCCGGCGGCGCTGGCGCTGACCAAGCCCACGGCTCACCTTGTCGCGCTGATCAAGCCGCAATTCGAGGTGGGCAAGGGCCGCGTGGGGAAGGGCGGCGTGGTCCGCGACCCGGCGCTGCACGACGAGGTGTGCGAACGGATTCGCAGCTGGCTGGCGGGATTGCCCCGCTGGACGGTGCTCGGCATCCAGGAAAGCCCGATCACGGGGCCCGAGGGGAACAAGGAGTTTCTGATCGGAGGGAAACGGGGCTGAACCCTCACCCTCCCAGCCTAGTCGGCTGGGCCCCTCCTGCGTGGGGGGTAAAAACACCACATGTGCGGTTTAAAACCACCCACCCCCCCCGGGGGGGGGGGGGTGTTTTTGCCCCC
>CAZNZI010000447.1:0-13997 GCA_964577475.1 uncultured Rhodospirillaceae bacterium | reverse complement strand
TGATGAATGTTGCGGCCGGTCTCTATGCGCCGGACGCCGGCACGCTCGCAATCGACGGGCAGGTGCTGAGGCTGTCCGGGCCGCGCGAAGCGACCGCGCACCATATCGGGATGGTTCATCAGCACTTCAAATTGGTGAAGCGCTTCTCGATCGCTGAGAACGTCTATTTGTCCAATCCGCATCATGGATCGGGGCAGAGATACCGTGCGGGCATCGCAGCGGTGTCGGAAAAGATTCGCGAACATGCCACCGCGCTGGGCTTCGGCATCGACTCCGAGCGCGTTGTGGCGACGCTTTCGATCGCCGAACAGCAGCGGGTCGAAATCATCAAGGCGCTGATGGGTGGGGCTCAGATTCTGATCCTCGACGAACCGACCGCCGTCTTGACCGATGAGGAAGCGAAGCGGCTGCTAACCATGGTGCGCGGCATCGCGCAGAACGGCGCCGCGGTGGTCCTGGTCACCCACAAGCTTGCGGAAGTGAAAAGCTTCGCCGATCGCATCACGGTCATGCGCGGCGGCCGTACCGTCGCGACCGTGGATCCGCAGACGACCAGCGCGAGCGAGCTGACGCGCCTGACCGTCGGGTCCGCAATCCCGCCGTCGCGGCGATCGACGCTTCCGGCCACGGGTATTCAATTGATCGTCGACGGCGTCGCCTGCACAAAGACGGGCGCGCGGCACACGGTGGCCGGCGTCAGCTTCGGGGTGCGCAGCGGCGAGATCTATGGGATTGCGGGTGTTGGCGGCAACGGCCAGACGGAACTGGCCGAAGTGCTGATGGGGGTGCGTGAACCCGATGAGGGAACCATTCGGCTTGCCGACAATGGCGACGTGACCCATGCGGGCCCAGACGCGCGGCGTGCGCTGGGGTTTGCGTCCATCCCAGCCGACCGGCAAACCTACGGTCTGGCCAACGACCTTTCGATCATCGACAATTTCGCGATCGGCCAGATCGACACCGGGCGTTATGGCTCGCAAGGATTGGTCAACTACGCCGCCATGCGGGCCGACGCCGCGGAGGCTGTCACCGCTTTCGATGTGCAAGGCGTCCGCCGTTTGACCCAGCGTGCGGCGTTGCTGTCGGGCGGCAATGCCCAGAAGCTGGTGATCGCGCGCGAATTCAGTCGCAAAGTGACCGTGGTGGTCGCCCACAGTCCGAGCCGCGGGCTCGACGTGCGGGCTTGTGCCGCGGTCCATGCTCGGCTACTGAGCGCGCGTGACGCTGGTGCAGCGGTAGTTCTGATCAGCGAGGATCTGGATGAGGTTCTGGGGATCGCCGATCGGATTGGCGTCATGACTCGTGGCCGGATCGTGGCGGAATTCGACGCGCCGGCCGATCGCCAAGCCGTCGGAAAGGCCATGGTGGACCATGAGTGACGGGTCGGCATCCGTGCCCGCGCCGGATAGCGCGCTGACACCGCCGCCACCGCGGTCGTGGAAGATCGGCCGCATTCACCTGGAGATCCGCCAGCACACGCCGGGTTGGCAGCAACTGCTGTACCTGGTGGGCTCGGCCCTCCTGGGCCTGGTGATCTCGGGCATCATCCTCGTCGTCGCCGGCGTGCCCGCCTCGGATGTCGCCGACGAGTTCATTGTCGAGACGCTGTTCGACATGCAGAACCTGCTGGCTGTTCTGACCGAGGCCGCGCCTTTGATCGCGGTCGGTCTGAGCGCGTCGCTGGCCTTCCGCGTGCGCTTCTGGAACCTCGGCATCGAGGGTCAGATGATCTGGGGTGCCATCGCGGCGACGACCCTCTCACTCTTTCATATCGGTCCCGACGCGCTACGGCTCCCGCTCATGATGGTGGCGGCAGCGCTGGCGGGCGTGATCTGGGTCTCCTTCGCCGCGCTGCTCAAGATGCGCTATCGCGTCAACGAGATCATCGCGACACTGCTGATGAACTATTTCGCGGTCTACTTTCTGTACGACTTGCTCTATGGCGCCTGGGCCGATCCCAATGACGGCATGCCGCACTCCGCGCTCTATGCCAAGTTCGAGCGTTTCCCGGAAATAGCCGGGGGTATCAACGCGACATTGCCGGTCGCCCTGATCCTGGCCGCGATCATCACCTGGCTGGTCCATGGCAGCCGCGCCGGTTTCTACATGAAGTTCGTCCAGGCCAACGACCGCATGGCGTTGATGAACGGCGTCCCGATTCTGCGCGTGACGCTGCTGGCCGTTCTGGTTTCGGGCGCGTTGTCGGGTTTGGCGGGCATGATGATCAGCGCGGCCACCGAGGGACGCCTCAACCAGGGCTTCTATGAAGGATACGGTTTTTCCGGTGTGCTGATCGCATTCCTGTCACGCAACCGGCCCGCCGCCGCCACGCTGGTGGCCTTTCTGATGTCGGTGCTGTTCATTGGCAGCCAGGGGCTTCAGGTCTTCTATCAAATTCCTTTCGCGATGGTGCAGCTCATCCAAGCCATCATCGTTCTCTGCGTCGCCGCATCGGAATTCCTGATCCGGCACCGCATCCACTGGACGCGCTGAGATGGAATCTCTCGCCTTTTGGATCAATTGGCTCTCGGACATCCCCGTTCAGGCGGTGCCTTACGCCTTGGCGGCGTTGGGCCTGATCGTCGCCGAGCGGACGGGCGTTCTGTCGCTGACGGCGGAAGGGTTGATGCTGGTCGGCGCGCTGTCGGGCGTGGCGTCGTTCATCGTGATGGACGGGCATCCGATCATCGCCTTGCTGATCTCGATGATCGCGGCCGGCGTGGTTTCCACCCTGTTCGCATTCGTGGTCATCTTTCTGCGCGTCAACCAGGTGATCGCCGGACTGGCGACGGTGTTCTTCTGCCAGGGGCTCACGAATCTGGTCGGGACCCTCGCCAGCTGGAACAATCACCCGATCACCGGCATGAAGACCCTGGATCTGGGTTTCCTATCCGAACTCCCGGTCGTCGGCCGCATCCTGTTCGCGCACGACCCTGTGGTCTATGTCGCCATCGTCATCTTCGTCGGCGTGAACTGGTTCCTCATGCGCACGGCCATCGGCCTGCGGTTGCGCTCGGTGGGCGAAAGCCCGGAAGCCGCCGACGCGGCGGGGCTCAATGTCTCCCTCTACCGCTTCGGTGCCGTGGTGATCGGATCCACCCTGATCGGCCTCGCCGGCGGCTATCTGTCGGTCGTCAGCACGAAGATCTGGATTCCGAATATGACGGATGGCCGCGGGTGGATCGCCGTTGCGCTTGTTATCTTTGCCCGCTGGCAGCCGTGGCGCGCGCTGGCCGGCGCAGTCCTTTTCGGCAGTATCGAAGCGCTGATTCCCCATATCGCGGCGGCGGGCATTCAGGTGCCGCAATACTTCGTCCTCATGACACCCTACGCCGCCACGCTGATCGTGATGGTGTTCGCCGAGCGGTTCAAAAACTGGACTGCGACAGAACCGGCTGCGCTCGGTCAGCCCTATGTGCGCGAGGAGCGTCGATGAGCGGCAGGAACATGGTGGTCGAATGAACACACTTCCTTTTCTCACGCCGGGCCAACTCGGCTCGCTCAAGCTTCGCAATCGTCTGGTCCGCGCCCCGACCTCGGAGACGATGGCGACGGCCGACGGTCTTGTGACGGATGAGTTGGTGGAGCACTACCGCAAGCTCGCCGCCGGCGGCGCCGGGCTGCTGATCACGGGGCACGTCTTCGTCGAAGCCAACGGGAAATATGAAGCCTGGCAGCTTGGGCTTCATCATGACGGCTGCATCGCGCCGCTGACCAGAGTCACCAAGGCCGTGCATGACCACGGGGCCGCGATCTTCGCTGAACTGGCTCATGCGGGTAGCCAGTCGACCTTGCCCGATGTCGTGCCGATTTCTCCCTCGATCGTGCCGAATGCCATTCATGAGCGGGCGCCGGTCGAAATGACCGAGGCAGATATCGAGAACATCATCGCGGCTTACGGCGCGGCGGCGAGCCGTGCCAAGGCGGCCGGGTTCGACGGCATCCATATTCATTCTGGCAACGGCTATCTGTTGCCGCAGTTCAACTCGCCGCTGACCAACCGCCGCACCGACGGCTGGGGTGGGGACGCGGCGCGCCGGAGCCGCTTCCTGTTCGCCGTCTACCGCGCCATTCGCGACGCGGTGGGCCCTGACATGCCGATCACGGCGCGTTTCGGGGTCGAGGATGTCGTCCCCGGCGGTCTGACGGTCGAGGAGAGCGTTCGGCGCATCGCTCAACTGGCGGAGCAGGGGCTCAACGGGGTCGAGCCGACCTACAACATCATGACGTCGTATCGCGAGAACATCCGGCCCTATGTCGGAAACACGCTGGGCCATGCGCTCGGCGATCTGCTCGTCCATCAATTGTTTTCGGCGCCGGTCGCCGAGGCCTATTACCGGCCCTTCGCCCGCGCGATCAAGGCGGCCTCATCCATTCCGGTG
The DNA here is from genome assembly GCA_964577475.1 of uncultured Rhodospirillaceae bacterium. Lineage (GTDB taxonomy): Bacteria > Pseudomonadota > Alphaproteobacteria > Rhodospirillales > Magnetospirillaceae > JASHSH01. The sequence goes on along the minus strand of CAZNZI010000447.1, from coordinate 9,615 downwards.
CTGCTGGTCGGCGGCATCCGCACCACCGATCGGATGGCCGAAATCATCGAGTCGGGCGATGCCGACTTTCTGTCGCTGTGCCGTCCGTTGATCCGGGAACCTGATCTGCCCAATCAAATCGCGGCAGGCCGGCGCGGCATGGTCGACTGCGTGTCGTGCAACCTCTGCTTCAAGCACGAGGGGCTCGATCCGCTACGATGCTGGCGCACGCCTAAGACCGGGCTCTTGTCGCACATCCAGAAATTCTACTTCCGGCGTTGATACGCCTCGCGGTGGCGAAGGTTTCGCCACGGCTCCAACACGTCTTTGTCTCGGGGAGATTGATATGAAGGTGGCTACATTTTTGGCGCGCGGCAAGCGCCAGATCGGGCTTGTCGACGAAGCGGCGAAGTCCGTCGCGCCCCTCGACGTGGCGCAAGCCGAAGCCGATCGCGGCATCGTGAGCCTGATTGGGCGCAACGCTCTGCCCAAGACCCTGGCGCCGATCGCCTTCGACCAGATCACCTGGGAAGCGCCCGTGCCGCGGCCGGACCGTAATATTTTCTGCGTCGGCAAAAACTATCACGAACACGCGCATGAATTTTCGCGCAGCGGATTCGATTCGAGCGCTGCCGCGGGGGCCGTGCCGAAGCATCCCATCATTTTCTCGAAGGTTCCCGAGACTGTGGTCGCGACGGGGGCCCGGATTGTCATCGATCCGGCGGTCTCGATCGCGGTCGACTACGAGGCCGAACTGGCCGTCATCATCGGCAAGGGCGGCCGCAAGATCAAAGCCGGCGACGCCTTTGATCACGTGTGGGGCTATACGATCGTCAACGATGTTACCGCGCGCGATCTCCAGGGCCGGTACAGTCAGTGGCTGATCGGCAAGTCCCAGGACAGCTTCTGCCCCATGGGCCCGTGGGCTGTGACGAAGGATGCCCTCAATATCACTGACACGCCGATCAAGTGTTTCGTCAACGGCGACCTGCGGCAGAACTCGAATACCGGCCTGCTGATTTTCGATATCCCGACGATCATCGAGACGATCTCGGCCGGCGTAACCCTGAATCCCGGGGACATCATCGCCACCGGAACGCCCGCCGGCGTGGGCATCGGCTTCGATCCCCCGAAATACCTGAAGGACGGCGATATCGTCCGCGTCGAAATCCAGGGCATCGGCGCGCTGGAAAATCCCGTATCCGTGGCGCCTTGAGCCTTAGAATTTCGGATCGAGTTCGGCGAAATCCGGCAACGACTCGCTGATCTGGCGGCCCCGGTCGAGTGCGATGCGGTCTGACTGGGGACGGCACATCAGTTCGTTCAAGCTGCGGGCGTTGTAGATCACCAGGCGCGCATCGGCGCCCTGTGTGATCGTGCCCAAAGGGCCGGCGCCGATGATGCGTCCCGGGGCAGGCCCGGCCAGGACCGGGGCGCGGCCAAGATCGTGATCGAGATGCAGGATGCGCACCGCCTGGCGGAACGTATCGAACATATCGTAGTCGCCATAGGGATGGAACGGATCGCGGCAATTGTCGCTGCCGACAGCCAGCGGAATACCCGCACGCTCGATTTCCTGGGTCAGTGTCACGCCGCGCCACCGCGGCGTGCGCCCCGGCTGCCGGTCCTGAAGGTACATGTTGACGGCCGGCAGACTGACGATCGCCAATTCCGCTTCGGCGCACCGATCAAGGGTTCGGCGGACCAGATCCTCGGGCTGAACGGACAGGCTGCAGCAATGGCCACAGACGAATTGCCCGGCGAATTTGTTTCGCGTGATCGCCTGACCGACGTGCTCCAGGGACGCAGCGCGCGGATCGCCCGTTTCGTCGACGTGCAAATCGATATCGAGGTCGCGCTGCGCCGCCATGCCGATCAGCGTATCGAGCAGAGCGTCGATGTTGGGCAACAGCGATGAGTCATGCTGGTTTGACGCACGGGTGACGCCGCCCAGGAGCCCGCCCGCATCGGCCACTAGATCGGCGAGCCGATGGCCATAATCCGTTTCGTAGGTATCGATCGGAACTGACGCGACGCCCTGTAACAGGACGCGGCCGCGCCATGCATCACGCAGCTCGCGAAATACGGTCCAACTCGCTTCGGCCAGGCCTTCGTATGAGTCGATATGGGTGCGAATCGCGGACACGCCATGGACATAGGCGCAGCGGACAGCAAACTCCATGCGCTGATAGATATCGTCGTGATTCCAGTATTTCTTCCGATCGTCGACGATCCCTTGCCGCGCCTCGGCGAAGGTACCGCCTGACGGCGGCAGGCGGCCGATGATCTGTCCCTTATCCATATGCGTATGCATGTCGATCAGGGTCGGCCAGAGGTGACGGCCGGCGAGATCGATCATGGGCAGCATGTCGGCATGGTCGGCCGATGCCGGCGTGATCGTCTCGATCTTTCCGCCAGCGATCTGAAGATCGACCAACTGCGCGCCATCGGAGGAGCGCTTGGCCTCAGCCATCGGCGACTCAAGGAAGCATTCCAAAACCAAGGCGTTTCGGATGCGGAACCGCGGAGCATCAGGAACGGCAAGCGACGAAAATGGAGTCATCACATCCCTCTGGGCGAAAGAAGGCACTGGCGGGCGGAGTCGATGATCAAGGGCTGTTTGGCTCCATCCTTGGCGAACCAAGTCGACTCGACCCTCATATTCGTGCAGACGCAGCCGACGGCATCGGTCTCGCGGCCGAGTAGGCGAATCTGGGCATCGATATCGGCCGGACTCAAATCGGCCATTCTGCGGCTCTGGGCGACACCGAAGTGATGTTCGGCAGGCACATCGATGCCTTCATGGGTGAGCACGGCGACGATGCGGTGCTGCACCTCACTGAGAAAAGGCGTGAGCAAGCCGAGGCGGGACACGGCGTTCCTCTTGCAGGTCTCGACAAACGCAATCGAGGCGGTCGTCGCGGGAATGCCGAAGCGGTTGCTCAGCGCGTCGCAGATGCGGCGATCGTAATCGAGGCCGAGCCACATGCCTGAGGTTCCGGCCCACACAAGGGTTTCCACCTCGGCATCAACAAGCAACGCGGCCGCATCGAGGAATCCCTCGATCGCGAATTGATGCTGGGAGGCGCTGGCATTGCTGACCAGATCAACGCGGATGCGGGCCGTATGATATTCGGTATCGGTCGATCGGTCCTCGCGGATCAAGGCCTCAACCACCACGTTCGAGGATGGCAGAATGATCCCCACGCGGCGCGGCAGGGTCTGAGGCTGAGCGTCTTTGGCTCCCATAAAAATCATTCTCGCACAGCCATATTTGTATTGCATGCACTTTATCGAAGAGTGCATTTTTATACGCTGATCAAAATTAGGAAATCCCGTGCCGCCATCCAGATCCACACGAACGAAGAAGATCATCGAGAAGCTGGAGACCCAGATTCTGACCGGTGTGCTGAAGCCCGGCGACCGGCTTGACGAAGTCGAGCTGGCGCGGCGCTTCAATGTCTCGCGGACACCTATTCATGAAGCCCTGCGGCAACTCGCCGGTTCGGCGCTGGTCGAAATGAGGCCGCGGCAAAGCCCTGTCGTCGCGTCGTTGACGATTCCGCGTCTCATCCAGATGTTCGAGGTGATGGGAGAATTGGAGGGGATGTGCGCGCGCCTGGCGTGCGGGCGCATCACCGGTGCACAACGCGATGCGCTAGGCGCCGCCAATGCGGATTGCGCCGCCGCATTCGAAACCGGCGATGTCGATGCCTTCTACGACGCCAACACCTTGTTCCACGAAACGATCTACGAGGCTTCGAACAATCAGTTCTTGTGCGAGGAAACGCTCGGCTTGCGCAACCGGCTCGCGCCATACCGGCGGCAGGTGACCTATCAGCCGGGCCGCATGAAGGCCTCGGTCGATGAGCATCAGCGCGTTCTCGAGGCCATCGTCTCGGTCAAGCCCATCGCCGCGGATCATGCGATGCGCACCCATGTGGAGTTGTTGCGCGGCGGCGTCTCGGATTTCGTCGCGACCCTCGTGGATGGCGCGGACGAGGAGTCCGCCTCCGAACTCATGGGATTCATCGCCAATTTTGGATGAGGAAAACACGTCATGGACCTGGGTCTCTCCGGCAAGAAAGTGCTGATCACGGGCGCCTCGCAGGGCATCGGTGAAGGCTTGGTCCGTGCGTTCGCCGCGGAAAAATGCGATCTGCATCTTGTCGCTCGGTCTCGCGAAAAAATGGAAGCCTTGAAGAAAGAGGTGGCGACGGCCGGTGTCAAGATCGAGGTCCAGGCGATCGATCTGACCGCGGAGGGCGCCGTGGATGCCGTGGTGGCAGCGGCCGGCGACATTGATATCCTCGTCAACAACGCGGGCGTGATCCCGAGCGGCAATCTCTGGGATGTCGACGAAGCGAAATGGCGGGCGGGCTGGGAGCTGAAGGTCTTCGGCTATATCAATCTGACGCGCGCGATCTATCCGCGCCTGAAGGCCCGGGGCGGCGGCGTGATCATCAACAACATCGGCAATGGCGGCGAGGTCTTCGATCCGCGTTATGTCGCCGGCACCACCGGCAACGCCAGCCTGATGGCATTCACGCGCGCGATGGGTGGGCATTCACTGGATGACAAGATCCGTGTCGTCGGCGTGAATCCGGGCCCGGTCGATACCGATCGCATCACCAACATGCTGAAGAAGCGCGCCAAAGATCTGTTCGGTGACGAGTCGCGCTACCCAGAATTGAGGGATCGCTATCCGCTTCATCGCCCGGCGCATGTCTATGAGGTGACGGACCTTATCGTGTTCCTGGCGTCCTATCGGTCAGGCTACACGTCCGGCGCCATCTTCACGGTCGACGGTGGTATCGCCTCGCGCCGGTCCGTCATTTAAGCCCCTCTCAGAGGGCTTTCGCGCCTTTCATGGCGGTTTCGTTCGCGCAATCTGCGGGCGGTGAACCGATAAGAAATCTATATTTTTCTGATAGATAGGTCTTATCGCGTTTCAGGTTGACGGGGGAGGGCTCTTCTATATATTAAAAATTGCCTACAATATTCAATCGACTATAACCGCGGGCCCCATGAACGAATCTCCCTTAGAAGAGAAGGTGCTCATCGAGACGCAGCCGCTGCCGGAAATCATCTATTCCTGGCTGCGCGAGCGGATATTGAACGGCGGGCTCGCGCCTGGCTTGGTTCTGCGCCAGGAGTCGCTGGCCAAACGCTTCGGCGTCAGCCGGGTTCCTATCCGCGAAGCGATGAGCCGGCTGCAGGCGGAAGGTTTGATTACGCTGCGGCCGCGCCGCGGCTTCGCCGTCACCTCGCTCAACCGCAACGAGATCGTCGAAGTCTTCGAACTCAGGATGGTGGTGGAAGAGCACGCCGTGTCTGTCGCGACGCGCCTGCGCGATGCGGCTGACGTGGCGGAGGTCGGCTCGATCCTGGCGGAGATGGAAGCGCTTGATCCGAAGTCACCCGCCTATCTCTCGACCTGGGCTGCCGCCAACCGGAAATTTCATGCGCGGCTGGTCAGCAGCGCGCGGCGCCAGCGCCTGACCGACACGGTGCTCAATCTGAGCGACACGGTCGAGCCGTATATCCGTATCGAATCCCATTTCACCGGCGAGGTGCACGACGCCGAGCACGAGCACCGTGCGATCTTCGAGGCGTTCAGAGCCGGCGACGTCGAAACGGCGGGGCGCCTGAGCCGTGAGCATTGCGAAAGCACGATGCGGCGCCTGACCGCGCGTATCGGTGTGGGCGACGGGGCGTCGCCGGAAAAATTGCGTGTCGTGGACTGAGAGTCGCGCTCGCCGATCGGCGAGCGTGAGGCGTGCCGCACGGGCGGCACTTACGAGAGGGGACGGGAGCATTCAATGACCGCTGAGATTTCCATCTACAACCCGAAGACGATGACGGCCACCTTGGGCATGTACAAGCAGATCACCCGCGTAAAAGCGGCGGAGATGCTATTCATCGCCGGCCAGCTTTCATCGAATGCCAAGGGTGAGACTGTCGGCGTCGGCGATTTCGAGGCGCAGATGCGTCAGGTCTTCGCCAATGTGAAGGAAGTCCTCAGCTCGGCCGGCGCGACCTTCGCCAACGTGGTCCAGTTCACGACCTATCTGGTCCACTCCCAAGACATCAACAAGTTCATGGAAGTCCGGCAAAAGCTGTTTTCGGAATTCTTCCCCGACGAGAAGTATCCGCCGAACACGCTGCTGATCATCGATCGTCTCGTGAAGGAAGACTTCCTGATCGAGGTCCAGACGATCGCGGCGATTTGAATTGCAGACTCGAACGAGAGGAGACGCTCGTGGATTTCTCGCATGAATTCGTGATGGACATTATCAAGCACGCTATCGAAGCCGGCGTGAAGCGCAACTTCTTCGTATCCTGCGCCGTCGTCGATTCCTCGGGCAATGTGCGCGGCGTGGTCCGCCACGACCGCGGCACCTATATCGGGCCCGAATTCGCGATGGGCAAAGCGCGGCTGGCCAGCGCCTATCGGACCAGTACGGGGCTGATGTTCGCCCGATTGCAGAAGGATCGCCCGCTCTACGGCGCCACGGTCGCTTCGCTCAACGCGAAGAACCAGTGGCTGCTGGCTGAGGGCGGCGCGGCGATTAAGCTGGACGATGCACCTGGCGAGAACCATGGCGGCGAATGCATCGGCGCCATCGGCATCGCCGGCTGTTTCCCGGCGACGGTCGACCAGGAGATCGCCGACGAGATGGTCGATTGGGTGAAGAAGCAACTGGCGACCGGCAAGCGCTGAACCCCATGGACGCCGCCCGGCTCAACCCCTTCAAAGTTGCTTTGGCCGGCAGGCGCGTGCAGTTCGGTGCCTGGAGCACCGCCTGCAGCAACCTGCTGGCCGAAGTTGTGGGGGAAGCCGGGTTCGATTGGGTGTTGTTCGACACGGAGCATGCGCCCAACGATCTGCAGACGCTGATCGGTCAATTACAGGCGCTGCGCGGGACGCCCACCCATCCGGTCGCGCGTCCCGGCGCCAACGATCCGATCATGATCAAGCGGCTCCTGGATATCGGGTTCCGGAGCCTGCTGATCCCTTATGTGCAGTCGGCCGAGGAAGCAGAGGAAGCCGTGCGCGCGACGCGGTATCCACCGCGCGGTATCCGCGGCGTGTCGGCCAGCCAACGCAACAACGGCTATGGCACGGCCGCCGACTATTTCGCGACGATCGATGATGCGATCGCGGTGGTGGTGCAGATCGAGACCGCGGAGGCGATGGGGCGGCTCGAAGCGATCGGCGCTGTTGAAGGCGTCGACGCGATCTTCGTCGGACCCGGCGATCTGGCGGCCAGTCTCGGGCATCTCGGCAATCCCAGGCACCCGGTGGTGCAGGACGCGATCAAGGAGATCGGCGCGCGGGCGAAGCGCGCGGGGATCGCGGCCGGCGTCGTCGGAACCAGCGTGGCCGATGCGGAACGGTATCTCGGGTGGGGCTTCTGTCTCACGACGGTGTGTAGCGACATGGGCGTCTTTCGGGACGGCGTCCGTGGTGCGGCGCAGGCAGCACGGGCTCTGCGGCCGCATGCCATGAGTGTTTCGTCATAAACAGGGGAGAGAGACTGTGAAAAAACTATTGGCTCTTGGGGCAATCGTATCGAGTTGCCTCTTCGGCACTGTCGCGCAAGCGGAAGACGTCCACACACTGCGGCTGTCTTCGTACCTCGTCACCACCCACTGGATCGTGGCGGAAGCCGTCACGGAGTGGGCCAAGAACGTCGAGACGGCCAGCAACGGCCGCATCAAGATCAACATCCTGCCGACTTCGCTGGGCCGCCCGCAGGAGCAGTTCGACGTGGCGCGCGACGGTTCGGCCGACATCGTGCTGGGCGTTGCGCCCTACACGCCCGGCCGTTTCCTGCTAACCGACGTCGCCGGCATGCCCGGCACGGGCAATTACTCGGAATGCCGTGGCGTCGCCTCGTGGCGCATCGTCAACAAGTTCCCCGAGATGAAGAAGGAATTTGACGGCGTCGTCCTGCTGGGCACGGAAGTCACCACGCCGTTCAACTTCTGGTCGACCGCGAAGGAGATCAAGTCGGTCGACGACTTCAAGGGCCTGAAGGTGCACACCCCCGGCGGCGCCGCCGCCAGCGTGGTGGAATCGCTCGGCATGGTGCCGATCGTGCAGCCGCCGACCGCCGCCTACCAGGTTCTTTCCACCGGCGTCGTCGACGCCGTGGTGTTGACCTCGGACGGCGTCGCGGCCTTCAAGCTCGAGCGCGTGATCAAGCAGGGCCTGCTCGTTCCCGGCGGCCTGACCGGCGCCATGGCCTATCTCGCCATGAACCCGGCTCAGTTCCAGGCGCTCGGCCCGGAACTGCAGGGTATCCTGATGAAGGAGTCGGGCGAGAAGCTCGCGCGGATCGTCGGCAGCATCTGGGACAAGAAGGACGCGATCGGCGTCGATATCCTGAAGAAAGCCGGGGGCAATGTGAAAACCGCTGACGCCCAGCTGCTCGCGGGCATCAAGCAGCGCGGCCAGAGCGTCATCGACGCCTGGATCAAGATCGCCAGGGACAAGAGCAACGCCGACGGTCAGGCGATCTGGGACACCTACCAGAACGAACTGAAGTCGTGCGACGCGGAGGTCGAGAAGCGCGCCAAGTAATCAGCCGATTGCAAGAGGGAGCGATCGCATGTCACGCATCACAAAGCACATCCTGGGATACGCGGCTGCGATCGCTCTTTTTGCTCTCATGGCCGTCACCGTCGTCGACGTTGTCGGCCGCTACTTCTTCTCCCGGCCGCTGACCGGGGCCTTCGAGCTGACCGAGCTTTTGCTCTCGACCGTCATCTCGCTGGGCCTGCCGCTCGTGACCCTCGACCGGGCGCATATCTCGGTCGATCTGATTGACTCCTTGTTGTCCCGCAATCACATCCGTCATCTCGACCGCGTGATGTCGTTCTGTTCGGCGGCGACGTTCGCGGCGCTCGCTTATGGCGTGGCGATCCAGGCGATCAGCTCGCTCGACGCCAAGGTGCAGACCGATATCCTGTCCATTCCGGTGTCGCCGTTCATCTTCCTCGATGCCGCGATGGCGGTGCTGATGGCCTGGATCTTCCTGTGGCACGGCTTCGTGCCGGGGCCGGACCATCATCACCATCATGGTGAGGAGGCCTAGTCATGATCCTTGGCCTGATCGGGATCATCGCCCTTCTTATCCTGATCTTCCTCCGCATGCCGATCGCGGTCGGCATGTCGGTGGTGGGACTGCTCGGCATGATGGTCCTGATGGGCATCAAGCCGGCGCTGCTGCTCTCGGGACAATTGATGTATTCGACCGGGCTCGACTATGGGCTTTCGGTGCTGCCGCTCTTTATTCTGATGGGCAACCTGATCAACCATTCCGGCCTGTCGGGCGCGCTTTACCGCGCTTCCTATATGTTCCTCGGCCATCGCCGCGGCGGGCTCGCGATGTCGACCATCTTCGCTTCGGCCGGCCTGGCCGCGGTCACCGGATCCAGCCTTGCCACAGCGGCCACCATGGGCCGGCTGGCGATGCCGCAGATGCGTCAGTACGGCTATGCCGATACTTTCGCATCAGCCTCCATCGCCGCGGGCGGCACGTTGGGCGTGCTGATCCCGCCCAGCCTGATGATGTGCGTCTACGGCATTCTCACGCAGACCGATATCGGCTTGCTGTTCATCGCCGG
>CAZNZI010000446.1:0-2799 GCA_964577475.1 uncultured Rhodospirillaceae bacterium | reverse complement strand
GGGGAAATCAACGCGGCGTTCCCATCCTTCTCTTCTGTCTGGTCCTGGCCAGTTGCGGCGGTGGCGTCGATCTCGGTCCGGGCATGTTCGCCAGCAAGAGCAATCTGAGCGGCATGGTCGCGGCCGACGAGCCGCAGGCCGCCTTGGCCGGGCGGGATGTCCTGGTCGCCGGGGGAACGGCGGCGGATGCGGCGGTGGTGATGGCTTTCGCCATGACTCTGACATACCCGGCGCAAGTGAGCCTGGGGTCGGCTGGCGCCTGTCTCGCCTACAATCATGGCCAGAAAAAGGTCGAGGCGATCGACTTCGTTCCCAAACCGACCGGGGAGGGCGGGATGGTTCCGGCCCTGCCGCGCGGCTTGTTCCTGCTGCATGCCAATCACGGCGGGACGCCGTGGGACCGCCTGCTGCAACCGGTCCAGGCGATGGCGCAGCGGGGCGTACCGGCCTCGCGTGCCTTCATCCGCCAGTTCACACCCTTCGCCAACGAACTCCTGGCCGATCCCGCAGGCCGCGCCTTGTTCACCCGCGACGACGGCCAGCCGCTGGCCGAGGGGGACACGATGCGCAACCCGCAATTGGGCATCGCGCTCGGCCGCATGGGTTCGCGCGGCGTCGGCGAGTTCTACAACGGCACCTGGGCGCAGGAGTTCACGATTGCCGCCCAGAAGGCCGGAGGTACGTTCTCGGCCGGCCAGCTCCGCAGCTTCGCGCCCGAGGTGCGCGAGCCCCTCGCGGTCGAGTTCGGGCATGAGATCGCGTATTTCTCGCCCGAACCCGCCATGCTGGGGCCGTTCGAAGCGGCGGCGTGGCGCGACCTGGTCGGCAATGACGCCTATGAGGACGCCGGCAAGGCGGATCGGCCGCGCGTGGTCGCCGATGTGCTGGCCAAGGTGCCGGCGCCCGTCACCGATCGCCCGGCGGGGACCAGCCTGGTGGCGGTCGATGGCGACGGCGACGCGGTTGCCTGTACCTTCACCCTCAATCAGCCCTTCGGCACCCGGCATCCGGTCCCCGGCTTCGGCGCCTATCTCGCGACGCCGCTGGCCGATACCGGCGCCGGCCTGGGCGCGATGATCGACATCAATCCGAACTCGGAGGAGTTCCGTTTCGCCGCGGCAGCGTCCGGTGGCGTGGCCGGAGCGAAGATGGTGGTGCGGACGGCGCTGGCCGTCTTGAAGGACGAGCGGCTGCTGGGTGACGCCGTGGCGGAGCAGGCCAGGATCGACGGCACGGACCGGATCGCCGCGGCACGCTGCCTGAGCGGCCGTCCCGACATCAACAAGTGCATCGCCGTCACCGATCCGCGGGGCTTCGGACTCGCGCAGACGACGTCGAGGCAATAACCATGGCTCTGAAGGTGGCACGGCGGGGGCAAATCCCGCCCTTTATCGTCATGGATGTGATGCGCGCCGCAGCCGACCGCGAAGCCGCGGGCAAGGACGTGATCCATCTCGAGGTCGGGCAGCCGTCGACCGGCGCGCCCAAGGGCGTGCTCGAGGCCGCTCACGCCGCGCTCGACGCTCAGGCGCTGGGCTATACGCTGGCTTTCGGCACCGAGGCGCTGCGCCAGCGCATTGCCGGTCATTACAAGCAGCGCTACGGCGTCGCCGTGCCGGCCGAGCGGGTTGCGGTGACCGTCGGCTCGTCGGGCGCCTTCCTGCTGGCGTTTCTGGCCGCCTTCGAACCGGGCGACCGGGTCGGCATCGCGGCACCCGGCTACCCCTGTTACCGCCAGATCCTGACCGCGCTCAACGTCGAGCCGGTGTCGATCCCGGTCGGCGCCGCGACGGGCTTCAACCTGACCGTCGATGCGCTGAAAAACGTCGGCGACCTCGATGGATTGATCGTGGCCAGCCCCTCCAACCCGACCGGCAGCGTGCTGTCCAAGGCCGAGCTGGAGGCGCTGATCGCCTGGTGCAAGCCGCGCGGCGTGCGCCTGGTGTCCGACGAGATCTATCACGGCATCACCTACGGCAAGACCGAAAGCACGGCGGCGGGCGCGGCCGAGGTGGTCACCATCAACAGCTTCTCGAAATACTTCTCGATGACCGGCTGGCGGCTCGGCTGGATGATCGTGCCGCCCGATCTGCTGCGGCCGATCGAGGTGCTGGCGCAGAATATGTTCATTTCGCCGCCGACGCTTGCGCAGGTGGCCGGGCTCGCGGCCTTTGACTGCGGCGAGGAGATCGACGCCAATGTGGCGCGCTATGCCCGCAATCGGGCGATCCTGTTGAACGAGCTGCCGGGAGCCGGTTTCGACCGCTTCGCGCCGGCCGACGGTGCCTTCTACATCTACACGGACGTCTCGCGGTACACCAATGACAGCGAGACCTTTTGCCGCCGTCTGCTGGCCGAGACGGGCGTGGCCTGCACGCCGGGCGTCGACTTCGACCCGCTCGAAGGGCGTCGCTTCATGCGGCTCGCCTACCCGGGCACCGAAGCCGAGATGGTCGAAGCCGCCAAGCGCATCAAGGCGTGGACGAAATAGACGTTACTTCGTCGGGGTGATAAGGACGAGTTTCGGGCGTCGTGGCAGCACAGTACACGGCCCGCAACTCTCCACGGCCGTTCCCGCTTTGCCTGTGCAGCCCCGGGCAAAGCATCGTCTATGTACTGAGGGGCGTCGATATCCAAAACTTATTCGAGGAGGCAACGCTTATTGTCTCTGCAGGGGAGCCCGCCTACTATTGTAGGCACGGGCTGAAGGGCTCCACTTCCAAATGGCCGAATTTGTCGGGCGTGCATTCGTTCTGTCGGTCAAATCGAATTTCGGCTTCGTGCATGAGATGATGGCGG
>CAZNZI010000445.1:0-5764 GCA_964577475.1 uncultured Rhodospirillaceae bacterium | reverse complement strand
CGCCGCCTCCAGCGGCGAAGCCATCACCGTCTCGGGCCAGACCATCAGCTTGCCGGGCGTCGGCTCCTATATCGCGCTTGCGATCCAGCAGAAGGACCTACATGCGATCGGTTGGGCGATCCTAGCCGTGCTGGGCGGCATCATCATCTATGACCAGCTTTTCTTCCGTCCGCTGATTGCCTGGGCCGATAAGTTCAAATTCGAATACACGCCGGGCGAGGATGCGCCCACCTCGGCGCTGCTCACGCTCGCGCAACGCTCGCCGCTGTTGCGCTGGATGGCCGGGGCGCCGGGCGTGCTCTGGGAAGCGACGCTGCCGGTCCTGAAGAAGCGCGGCGACGGCCTTGGCGACAAACCGCTGCGTTCGCGTTCGCGCCGCTTTGCCTGGATCGACCGGGCCTGGAACGCGCTGCTGGCCCTGGTCGCTGCCTATGCACTGATCCGTATCGGCCAGTTCGTCAAAGGCGAGGTGAGCTGGGAGGAAATCGAGGATGTGATCCTGCGCGGCCTCGCCACGGCGGCGCGTGTGATCGTACTGATCGCGCTGGCCTCGGTGGTGTGGGTGCCGATCGGCGTGTGGATCGGCTTCCGCCCCAAGCTGGCGCAATCGCTGCAATGGATCGCCCAATTCCTGGCCGCGTTCCCTGCCAATCTGATGTTCCCGATCGCGGTGATTGTGATTCTCAAATTCCACCTCTCGGTGGAAGTGTGGACCAGCCCGCTGATGATCCTGGGCACCCAGTGGTACATTCTGTTCAACGTGATCGCCGGCGCCTCGGCGCTGCCGACGGAGGTCAAGGATGCGGCCACCAATTTCGGCTTGAAGGGCTGGCTGCGCTGGAAGCGCCTGATCCTGCCCGGGATCTTTTCGTCCTTCGTCACCGGCGCGATCACCGCCTCGGGCGGGTCGTGGAACGCCGCTATCGTCTCGGAATATGTAAGCTGGGGCGACGACACCTTGAAGGCCACCGGCATCGGCTCCTATATCGCCGAAGCCACCGCCAACGGCGATTTTCCGCGCATCGCCCTTGGCATTTGCGTGATGTGCATCTACGTCATGTTGTTCAACCGCCTGCTCTGGCGCCGGCTCTATCGCCTGGCCGAAGAGCGCTGGCGCATCGACTAGGAGAGGAGCGCGATCATGGGTCTCAGCGCCGCCGCCAACGCCATGAAGCCGGAAGACTTGCTGATCTGCCTGACCGGTGTCCGCAAGACCTTCCGTGCGCCCGATCGCTCGGACCGCACCGTGCTCGAAGCGGTCAATTTCCGCCTGCAGGAAGGCGAGATCGTCGCGCTGCTCGGCAAGTCGGGCTCGGGCAAATCGACCTTGCTGCGCATCATCGCCGGCCTGATCCGTCCGAACGGCGGCGACGTGCTCTATCGCGGCCGCACCATCAATGGCCCGGCGACCGGCATTTCGATGGTGTTCCAGTCCTTCGCGCTGTTCCCCTGGCTGACCGTGCAGCAGAACGTCGAACTGGGCCTCGAAGCGGCGGCCGTGCCGGCCGAAGAGCGCGAGAAACGGGCGCTGGAAGCGATCGAAACGATCGGCCTCGGCGGTTTCGAGTCGGCCTATCCGCGCGAGCTATCGGGCGGCATGCGGCAGCGGGTGGGCTTTGCCCGCGCCCTGGTCATGCGTCCCGACGTGCTGCTGATGGACGAGCCCTTCTCGGCACTCGACGTGCTGACGGCCGAGACGTTGCGTGAAGACTTGCTTGAACTCTGGCTCGAGCGCGAGATCCCCACCAAGGGCATCCTGTTCGTCTCGCACAATATCGAAGAAGCCGTACTGATGGCCGATCGCGTGTTGGTGTTTTCGTCCGATCCTGGTCAGGTAAAGGCCGAGATTCCGGTCAATCTGCCACATCCGCGCGACCGCGACGCGCCGGCCTTCAAGCAGATCGTCGACGAAATCTATTCGGTGATGACCCAGCACCCGCAGAAGTCGGGCGCGGCGGGCGAGCCCCTGTCGCTGGGTTACCGCCTGCCCGAAGCCTCGCCGCGCAAGATCTTCGCGGTCTGCGAAGCCCTGGCCGGTGAAGAATTCAAGGGTCGCGCCGACATTCCTCATCTCGTCGAACTGCTGGAAGTCGACGACGAAGAGCTTCTGCAACTGCTGGAAGGCGCACGGTTGCTCGGCTTCATCAAGGTCGAGCAGGGCGACGCGCTCCTCATGCCGTCGGGCAAGGCCTTCGCCGAAGCCGATCTCGATCAGCAGAAGATCATCTTCGCCGAACATCTGCTGCACCACATCACGCTCGCCGCTCATGTGCGCCGGGTGCTGGCCGAACGCAACGGCCATCGCGCGCCGCGCACCCGGTTCCTCCAAGAGATCGAGGACTATCTCAGCGACGACGAGGCCGACCGCGTGCTCGACGTGGTGATCAACTGGGGCCGCTACGCCGAGATTTTCGAATACGACGACAATGTCGGCGTGCTCTCCCTGCCCGAGCCGGAGGAACCCGCCGCCCCGACCGATGACGGTCTCTCCGACCAGAACCAGGCGGCGGAGTAGGTGCCGCAAAAAATGTGAAACCCTCTCCCTTGCGGGGAGAGTAGGGTGGGGGTGACGCCGGATGTCCGGCACTTCGCCGGGAGTTCCATCCGCCTCATGCCCGATCTCTATCGCATCGCCGGACCGTTCCTGCGCGCCTTGCAACCTGAGGCCGCGCATCGTTTGGCGTTGCGTGCGCTGGCGATGGGATTGGCTGGCCGTGCCAAAGCAGAAGACGATCCGATCCTGGCGGTCGATCTCTGGGGCAAGCGATTCGCCAATCCGATCGGCCTTGCTGCGGGGTTTGACAAGCATGGCGAAGTGCCGGCCCAGGCGCTTGCGCTGGGCTTCGGGCTGACGGAAGTCGGCAGCGTGACGCCGCTGCCGCAATCGGGCACCGGTGGACCGCGGCTCTTCCGCCTCACCGAGGACCGGGCCGTCATCAATCGCATGGGGTTCAACAGCGAAGGCCACGCGGCGACGCTTGAGCGTCTGGCGCGCCTGCCGCAGAGCCGTCGCGGCCCGATCGGCATCAATCTCGGGCGCAACAAGGACAGTGCCGATGCCGGTGCCGACTATGCCGCGGGCGTGCGGGTTTTTGGTCCCGCGGCCGACTATCTCGTCGCCAATCTCTCGTCGCCCAACACACCGGGCCTGCGCGCATTGCAAGGCCGCGCGCCGCTCGAGGCGTTGTTGTTGCAAGTCAATGAAGCGCGCGCCGGGTTGCCGAATGGCGGGCCGCCGCTGCTAATCAAGATCGCGCCCGATCTGATTGATGACGAACTGGCCGATATCGCCGCGGTCACGATGGCGATGAAGTTCGACGGGCTGATCGTCTCGAACACCACCATCGCGCGGCCTGATACGCTACGCTCGCCGCACAAGGGCGAGGGCGGCGGCCTCTCCGGTGCGCCGCTCTTCGCGCCTTCGACCCGGGTGTTGGCGAAGATGTTCGCGCTGACCGAGGGAAAGATGCCGCTGATCGGCTGCGGGGGCGTCGCCTCGGGTGCGGATGCTTATGCGAAAATCCGCGCCGGCGCGTCGCTGGTGCAGCTCTATACCGCGCTGGTCTTCGAAGGGCCGGGCCTGGTGGCGCGGATCAAGCGCGACTTGGCTGTGCTGCTGAAGCGTGATGGTTTCGCGCGCGTGGCCAATGCTGTCGGCGCGGACGTGAAATCCTAGAACTGGAACTGCTCGGCCAGGATCCGGCTTTCGAGATTGTGCTCGGGATCGAAGAGCAGATGCAGCGTGGCGGCGCGGTCTTCGCGCACCTCGACCTTCACCACATCGCGCACCTCGGTGAAGTCGGCCACCGCCGCCATCGGCCGCTTCTTCGGGTCCAGAACCTCGAAGGTCACCACCGCGCGATGGGGCAGCAGCGCGCCGCGCCAATGCCGCGGGCGGAAGGCCGAGATCGGCGTCAGCGCGAGCAGCCCGGCGCCCACGGGCACGATCGGTCCATGGGCGGAGAGGTTGTAAGCGGTGCTGCCGGCCGGCGTGGCCACCAGCGCCCCGTCGCACATCAACGTCTCCATCCGTACCGCGCCGTCGACCTTGATGCGCAGATGCGCTGTCTGGCGCGTCTGGCGCAGCAGCGAGACTTCGTTGATCGCGAGCGCCTTGTGCCTCACGCCTTTCAGCGTTTCGGCAGCCATAACCAGCGGGTGCAGCCGCACTTCCTCGGCTTTCTTCAGCCGGGCGCGCAGATCGTCGTCGTCATAGGCGTTCATCAGGAAGCCGACGGTGCCGCGGTTCATCCCATAGATCGGGATGCGCCGGTCGATATGCTCGTGCAGCGTCTCCAGCATGAACCCGTCGCCGCCCAGCGCCACGATGACATCGGCGCGACTGGGATCGGCATTGCCGTAGCGCTTGGCGAGCTTGGCGAGCGCGCGGGTGGCCGAGGCGGTATCGGCGGCGACGAAGGCGATCTTGCGCAAGGCCATGACCGGATTTTATGGCGCGACGGGATGTCGCGCGCTGGTTTTTAGTATCGGCACTCAGCCGCCGGTGGTGTGCATATGCCGCGTGAGCCGCGGCGTGGTATCGAGGGCGCGATCGATGACGAAATCGTGCCCCTTCGGCTTATGGGCGATCGCCTCGAGGATCGCCGCCTCGACGGCCTGGTTGCCTTCCGAGGCGCGCAACGGCGCGCGCAAATCCACCGCATCCTCCTGGCCCAGGCACATATAGAGCGTGCCGGTGCAGGTGACGCGGATGCGGTTGCAGCCTTCGCAGAAATTATGGGTGAGCGGCGTGATCAGGCCCAGGCGCTGGCCGGTTTCGGCGACGCGCAGATAACGCGCCGGTCCGCCGGTGCGGTAGTCGATCGGTTCCAAGGTCCAGTTCTGCGCGAGGCGTTGCTTCACCGCGTCGAGCGGCAGGAACTGGTTCGAGCGGCCGCCCTCGGCGGTGCCCATCGGCATGTTCTCGATCAGGGTGAGATCGAATTTCTGTGCGCCGCACCAGTTGAGCAGCGC
This sequence comes from uncultured Rhodospirillaceae bacterium, assembly GCA_964577475.1. GTDB lineage: Bacteria > Pseudomonadota > Alphaproteobacteria > Rhodospirillales > Magnetospirillaceae > JASHSH01. The sequence continues at coordinate 790 of CAZNZI010000445.1, read as the reverse complement.
GTCGAACTCGTCCTCGTTCATCCCCTTCATCGCGACCGTGTTGATCTTGACCGCGAGCCCAGCGTCCTTGGCGGCGGCTATGCCGTCGAGCACGCGGTCGAGATCGCCCGAGCGGGTGATCTTACGGAAGGTCTCGCGATCCAGACTATCGAGCGAGACGTTGATGCGCTTCATCCCCGCCGCCTTCAGGGCGCGGGCGTATGTGGCGAGCTGGGTGCCGTTGGTGGTCAGCGTCAACTCGTCGAGCGCACCCTCGGCGACGCGGGCGCCCAGCCAGTCGATCAGCGTCATGATGCCGCGGCGGACCAAAGGCTCGCCGCCGGTCAACCGGATCTTCTTGATCCCGAGGTTGATGAAGGCGCCCGAGAGCCGCTCAAGTTCTTCGAGCGACAGCAGTTCCGCCTTCGGCAGAAACTCCACGTCTTCCGCCATGCAATACAGGCAGCGCAAATCGCAGCGGTCGGTGACCGACAGGCGCAGATAGGTGATATGGCGGCCAAACGGATCGATCATGGCGCTGAAACGAGGGGGCTCCAAAAGCGATTGGGCTTCGCGCTATATGTAGGTCGCCCAGGCACGAATGATAGCAGGGGGGTCAAAAAGGGCAAAGGGCCCATAAGACCCTATTTCGCCTATGGTTTCGGCCGATTTTGGTGCTCGAGAGCAGGGATATCGCAAAATGGCCGATGACGATCTGATCCTGGCGGAACTGCTCTGCGCGCGGCTGGTGCACGACCTGTCGGGCCCCGTTGGTGCGGTGGCCAATGGTGCAGAGCTGCTGGAAGATGCC
>CAZNZI010000444.1:0-5439 GCA_964577475.1 uncultured Rhodospirillaceae bacterium | reverse complement strand
ATGCCGGGACCGAAGGCGACGATCGGCACCTGCTCGCGGGTGTGATCCGAACCCGTCCAGGAGGGATCGTTGCCGTGATCGGCGGTCAGCACCACCAGATCGCCGGGCTTGAGCGCCGCTTCCAGTTCCGGCAGGCGGCGGTCGAAATATTCGAGCGCGGCGGCGTAGCCAGCGATGTCGCGGCGGTGGCCCCACAGCATGTCGAAATCGACGAAGTTGGTGAAGACCAGCGCGCCGTCGGGCGCACGCCGCGCGGCATCCAGCGTGGCATCAAACAATTCGGCATTGCCGTCGGCCCGCACGATCTCGGTGGGGCCGGAATGGGCGAAGATGTCGTCGATCTTGCCGACCGCGATTACTGCATGCCCCGCGCCCTTCAGCGCATCGAGCAGCGTGGGCGCCGGCGGCAGCACGGCGTAGTCGTGCCGGTTGCCGGTGCGCTTGTACGAACCCGGCTTGCCGATAAAGGGCCGCGCGATGACACGGCCGATATTGTAGTCGTCCACCAGTTCGCGTGCGATGTGGGAGAGTTCGTAGAGCCGCTCGAGCCCGAAATGCTCCTCATGGGCCGCGATCTGAAACACCGAGTCGGCCGAGGTATAGACGATCGGCTTGCCCGTGCGGCAATGCTCCTCGCCCAACTCGTCGATGATCACCGTGCCCGAGGCATGCTTGTTGCCGAGCACGCCGGGCAGTTTCGCGCGCGCGATCAGCTTGTCGAGCAGGTCGGGCGGAAAACTGTTCTGCTTCTCGTGGAAATAGCCCCAATCGAAACGGACCGGCACGCCCGCCATTTCCCAGTGCCCGCTGGGCGTGTCCTTGCCCGAACTGATCTCGGCCGCCGCACCATGCAGCCCGCGCGCCTTGCCGCTGACCGTCATATGGGCCGGCGCCGCGCCACTGGCCGCGCGATGGGATTCGCCGAGGCCGAGTGCGGTGAGATTGGGAACATGCAGCGGACCGGTGCGCCCTGCACCGTCGCCCTTCCCGGCCGCGCATTCGGCCGCGAGATGGCCGAGCGTATCCGCCCCCGCATCGCCGAACCGCGCCGCATCCGGCGCACCGCCGACACCCAGACCGTCCAGAACAAGAAGAAACGCGCGTGGCATGGGGTATAGATGCTACCTCCGGGGGTCGGACGCAAGAGACACACTTTAACCGTCATGCCGGACAAGGGAGCGTTAGCGACCGCTGATCCGGCATCCAGGAGAGACTCGCGCGCCAGCGCCTTCTTTGTGATCCTGGACCCCGGATAACGCTGCGCGTTTCCGGGGTGACGGCTTGTGTTGCTATTTCGCCGCCATCCGCACCAGCCGATCCCGGATCACCGGACGCGCAGCCTCCTCCGGCCCGCCCACGCGAATGGCCGCCTTCAGGTTACGCGCCGCACGCTCCCAAGCCTCATCACTCGGCGCGTGGAGCAGGCAGAGCGGGCGATCTTTCCCGACCGCGACACCGACCCGGGCCGTCTTGGTCATGCCGACCGTGTAGTCGATGCCCTGATCGGCCCGCGTGCGGCCACCGCCGATATCGAGCAGCGCCAGGCCCACATTGCGCAAATCCATGCCGCGCACGATGCCGGGCTGGTCGGGTACAACCGGCTTGATCACCTTGGCGCGCGGCAGATAGCTGTCCATCTTCTCGATGAAGTCCTTCGGCCCGCCCAGCGCCGCGACCATCTGGCCGAACTTCTCGGCGGCCGTACCGTCATCGAGCTTCTTCTGGCAGAGTGCGAGGGCCGCCGGCACGTCCTTGGCAAGACCCACCAGCACCAGCATCTCGGCGGTCAGCGCCAGCGTGATCTCGCCCAGCCGCGACTCGCGGTTCTTGCCGGTGAGGAAATCAACCGACTCGGCCACCTCGACCGCATTGCCCGCGTTCTCGCCCAGCACCTGGTCCATATCGCTGATGGTAACCACGGTCGAGACGCCCGCACCCGCCGCCACTTCGGCGATGCTTTCGGAAAGCGCGTGCGCGTCTTCGTAGTTCACCATGAAGGCGCCCGACCCATAGGTGACGTTCATCGAGAGCCCGCGCAATCCGGCGGCCAGCTTCTTCGAGAGGATCGAGCCGGTGATCAGCGGTAGGCTTTCCACCGTCGCCGTCACGTCGCGCACGGCATAGATCTTCTTGTCGGCGGGTGCGAGATCGGGCGTCTGGCCGATGATGGCGACACCGACTTCCTTCACGACCTTCGCGAACACATCGAGGCCCGGCGTGGTGTTGTAGCCGGGGATGGCATCGAACTTATCCAGCGTGCCGCCGCCATGGCCGAGCCCACGCCCCGAAATCATCGGCACATAGGCGCCGCAAGCGGCGGCCAGCGGCCCGAGGATCAAGCTGGTCTTGTCGCCGACACCGCCGGTGGAGTGCTTATCGACCACCGCATCCGAGTCGAGGCCGAGCGTCTTCCAATTCAGCACCGTGCCCGAATCGCGCATCGCCACGGTCAGCGCCACCGTCTCGGCGCGCGACATGCCGCGCCAGAAGGTCGCCATGGCGAAGGCGGCGATCTGTCCCTCGGTGATCGAGCCTTCGGTCAGGCCCTTCACGAAGAAGCGGATTTCCTCGGTCTCAAGCGCCTTCCCGTCGCGCTTCTTGCGGATGACTTCCTGCGGCAGCATGGCGGTGGCCTCCCTCGAATGCGGCCCATGGTTCGAGACGGTCGCTGCGCGACCTCCTCACCATGAGGATTTTCTTTCAAAATAATGCCTCATCCTGAGGAGCCGGCAAAGCCGGCGTCTCGAAGGATGGGCCGCGAAGACGCCCTACTTCGGTTCCCGCGCCACCCGCTCCAGCACCACCGAACCCAGCGGCGCCACCTTCTCCTCGGTCACCTGGAATGACGGCACCATGCGAGCGGCGGCACGGTCCCAGTCGGCCTGGTTGCGGGCGTGCAGGAGGCAAAGCGGCCGGTCCTTGCCGACGGCATCGCCCACCTGCACGACTTCGGACAATCCCACCGCGAGATCGATCGGTCCGCCAGGCGTCTTGCGGCCGGCGCCGAGATCGACCCAGGCATAGCCGATGCTGCGGCAATCCATCCCGGCCACATACCCGGCCTTCGGCGCGAAAAGCGGCTTGATCACCGGCGCGGTTTCCATGTGCCTGGCCGGGTTTTCCATGTAATCCACCGGCCCGCCCATGGCCGCGATCAGCTTGCCGAACTTTTCCGCCGCGCTGCCGTCATCGAGCTTGCTTTGAGCCAGATTCCGAGCCGCCGGCATATCGGGCGCGACACCGCCCATCACCAGCATCTCGCCCACGACTTCGAGTAGGAGTTCGAGCGTACGGCGTTCGCGGGACTTGCCGGTGAGGAAGTCCACCGTCTCGATCATCTCGATCGCATTGCCGATGGTCACGCCAAGGATCGCGCTGAGATCGGTCACCAGCATCACCGAAGGCACGCCCGTGCCCGCGCCCACCTCGGCGAGGCTCGTCGCGAGTTCGCGGGCTTGTTCGCGGGTGTCCATGAAGGCGCCCGAGCCGCAGCCCACCGACATCACCAGGCCGCGCGGCGCCACCGAGAGTTTCTTGGAGAGGATCGAGCCTGTAATCAGCGTGACGCTTTCCACCGTGCCCGAGACGTCGCGGATGTCGAAGATGATGCGGTCGACGGGTGCGAGATCGGGCGTGGCACCACTGATGATGCCGCCGACTTCCTTCACCACCTTTTGCAGTTTCTCGGCGCTCGGATAGCAGTCATAGCCCGGCACCGCCATCAGCATGTCGGTCTCGCCGCCCGTATGGCCGAGCCCGCCGGCGGACAGGTTCGGCACATGCAACCCGCAGGCGGCGGCCAGCGGTACCACGAGCAAGGTCACCTTCTCGTCGCCGACGCCGCCCGAACTGTGCTTGTCGATCAGCCGGCGGTTGTCGAGGCCGAGCGGCTTCCAATCGGTGACGCGGCCGGTGTCCCTCATCGCCAGCGTATAGGCCACCGTCTCGTCGCGCGTCATCTTCTTGAGATAGACGGCCATGGTGAAGGCGCCGACCTGGGCGGGCGAGATCTTCCCCGAGGCCACATCGAACACGAACTGGCGGATGTCCTTGCCGTCGAGCACGCCGCCGTCACGTTTGGTGCGGATCAGTTCTTGGGGCAACATGGCGGAAGGGTCCTCGATGCGGCCCATCCTTCGAGACGGATGCTGCGCATCCTCCTCAGGATGAGGTTCTCCAATAGAAAAGTCCTCATCTTGAGGAGGTCGCGAAGCGACCGTCTCGAAGGATGGGCAGCGAAACCGCCGGCTACTTCAGATTTTCAGGCCCGAACGACGCGGGCAGAAGCTCGCCCAGGGTCCAGGTGCCCATCGCCTTGCCGCGTTCGTTGACGACGCGGATTGGCGTGTCGAGCCCGGCGAATTCCCGAATACGTTGCCGGCAGCCGCCGCAGGGCGTGCAGGGAATCTTGCCCTGCCCCGACACCACCACCTCGGCGATGCGCTTCTTGCCGGCCGCCACCATCGCCGCGATCGCGCCCGATTCGGCGCAGGTGCCCTGATAGGCCGCGTTCTCGACATTCGCGCCTTCGTAGAGCGAGCCATCGGTCGTGCGCACCACGGCGCCCACCTGGAACTTGGAATAGGGTGAATAGGCGCGCTTGCGGATGCGGATCGCAGCCTTCACCATTTCGTCGCCGCGGCGCTTGCTCGTCTTCTTGCCTGGCTTCTTCCCGGGCTTCCGGCCTTTCGGCATGGATCAACGCTCCTTGATATAGGGCAGACCGTCGGCCTTCGGCGGGATCGACTTGCCGATGAACCCGGCCAGCAGGATCACAGTAAGAACGTAAGGCAACGCCTGGATGAATTGTACGGGAAATTCGCCGATGCCCTGGATCTGCACGCCCTGCAGCCGGTCGGCCAGCGCGTCGAGCAGGCCGAACAGCATGCACGACAGCATGGTCGGCACTGGCCGCCACTTGCCGAATACCAGCGCGGCTAGCGCGATGAAGCCCTTGCCCGCGGTCATATAGGGCAGGAAAGCCGAAGTCTGCGCGGTGGACATATAGGCGCCCGCGATGCCGCAGAGCGCGCCTGCGATCAGCACCGCCACATAGCGCCGCGCCGGCACCGAGATGCCCGCCGTATCGACCGCCGCCGGGTTTTCGCCCACCGCCCGGAGCCTGAGTCCGAAGCGCGTGCGGTAGAGCACCCACCAGCTGATCGGCACGACCGCGAAGGCGATATAAACCAGGATGTTGTGGTTCGCGAGCAGATTGGCATAGATCGGGCCGATGATCGGAATCTCGCCGATCGTTTCCCGCGCCGGCCAGGAAATCGGAACGAACCGGGCATCGCCGGGCAGTGCCGGCGTCTGGCCGCCCTGTTCGAACCAGGCGCGGCCCAGCACCACGGTCAGACCGGACAAGAGGATATTGATGGCCATGCCGGCCACCACCTGATTGCCGCGATAGGTGATGCAGGCCACGCCGTGCAGGAT
>CAZNZI010000443.1:0-3394 GCA_964577475.1 uncultured Rhodospirillaceae bacterium | reverse complement strand
CCACAGGTTATGACAGTTTTGTGACAGAACGCCTCGGGTACGAGGCTCAAAAGTTGGGCAGGAAACCGGAACTTGAATAAGCCTGTGGGTAAAGTCGTTCCGATTGCCGCAGGACTGAACACGCGGCTGGGGGCGCATAAGGACGAGATCGAGCGCCTGTTCGATGCCCTGGGCGGCACGAACCTGCCCCCGCGCACCCAGAAACTGTCTTCCGCCACCATCATCAAGAAGTCGAAAAAGCTGGTCGAAGAGGCCAGCGAGATGTCGTTCGAAGCCGTCTTCGGCCGCCGCCGCGGCGTGATCGAGGAAAGCGCCGACCTGATCTATCACATGGTCGTGCTCTGGCGGTCCTGCGGGGTGAAGCCCGAGGACGTCTGGAAGGAAATGCGGCAGCGCGCCGAAGAGATGGGCGTGGCCGAAAAGCTTCCTAAACGCGACAAGAAGAAATCGGCTAGACTCGCCCGCGCCTGACCCGTCTGGCGTTGGGCACCCAGAACGGATGCCCGAGTAGCCGTGAACGAACAGACCGCCTCTTCACCCGTTTCCGCACAAGATCGCCGTAGGGCCTACACCTTCATCGTCGCGATGGGGCTGGTGAGCTTCTTCGGCGATATCACCTATGAAGGCGCGCGCGGGATCACCGGCCCGTTCCTCGCGACCCTGGGCGCGAGCGGCGTGATCGTGGGCATCGCCTCGGGCGCGGGCGAGATGGCGGGTTTCGCGCTCCGTCTCTTCTCCGGCCTGCTGGCCGACCGCACGCGCCGTTATTGGCTGATCGCGATCGTCGGCTACATCATCAACCTGGTCGCCGTGCCCCTGCTCGCGCTGGCGGGCAATTGGCAGCTCGCCGTGGCCCTGATCATCCTCGAGCGCGTCGCCAAGGCGCTGCGCACGCCCGCGCGCGACACGCTGCTGGCCGGCGCCGCCGAAGTGGTCGGCCATGGCAAGGGCTTCGGCCTGCACGAAGCGATGGACAGCGCCGGCGGCCTGCTCGGCCCCCTGATCATGACCGCGATCCTGGCCTGGGACGGACGCTATGACGTCGCCTTCGCCACCCTGGCGGCACCCGCCGTGCTGGCCGTGATCGCGCTTGTTTTCGCCTGGCGCAAATTCCCCGACGCGGGCGCGACCGAGGCGAAGCTGCGCGTCCAGAGTACGCCGCAAGGCCCATTCTGGCTGGCCGTCATCGCGCTCTCGTTGCTGGCCGCCGCCACGGTCGACTATCCGCTGATGGCCTTCCATTTCGGCAAGACCCATGTGATCGGCGCCGCATGGATTCCAGCCATGTACAGCCTGGCGCAGGCCACCAACGGCCTCGCGAGCCTTGGCTTCGGCCGCCTGTTCGACCGTTTCGGCAGCTCGGTCCTGGTTGCAGCCGCGATCCTGGCGGCTGCCTCGCCCGTACTCGCGTTCCTGGGCGGACCGGCCGGCGCGGTGCTGGGCGTCGCCGCCTGGGGCTTGGCCGGCGGCGGCCGCGACACGATGGCACGCGGCCTGATCGCGGCGATGATCCCGGCCGGGAAGCGCGGCCAAGCCTATGGCATCTACAATGCGGTGTTCGGCGCGGCCTGGTTCGCCGGCAGCGCGGTGATGGGCTGGCTCTACGATATCTCGCCCTGGGTCCTGGTGGTCTGCTCGCTCGCCCTGCATGCCGGCGCAGTCGTGGTGCTGACCTTCGTCCATTATAAGCCGAAGCGCTGAGACGGGCCCCGGCAGCCATGACCACCAATTATCTGCGCATCGTCGAAGGCCTCGATATTCTCGACAACGTGTTGGCCCCCTACATCGTCCGTGTGCTGCGCGAGCATTACGGCAATGCCTGGTGGTCGCGCGGCGTTCTGGGAACCCTGCATCCCGATCAGCGGCGACGCTTTCCCCATGGCGGCGATACCGACGATCTCATCCAATGGATGGACCCGGCGATCTGCCTGACCGTGATCGAGCATCACTGGAAGGATCTATTCGTGCATCGCTTCCGGCCCGAGGCGCTGGGCTGGGTGCGCGAACTGCACGCGACGCGCAACACTGTCGCGCATAAAGGCCCCGGCGACATCGCCGAGACCTATGCCCGCCATACGCTCGATCTGATCCGGAAGGTGATCAACCCGATCGACCATGCCGCGGCCGACCGGGTGATGATGCTGGCCGTGCAACTGGGGCAGCTTGAGACGCCGCTGTAACGCTCTCTCTTACTTCCCGAGATCGCTGCGCTTGGCGATGACACGGCTGCACAGGCCGTAGTCGATGGCTTCCTGGGCGCTCATCCAGTAATTGCGCTCGGTGTCGCGCGAGACGCGCTCGAGCGATTGGCCGGTCTCCTCGGCGATGATCTTGTTGAGCCGGTCGCGCATCTTGATGATCTCGCGCGCCTCGATGTCGATATCGACCGCCTTGCCCTGGATGCCGCCCATCGGCTGATGCAGCAGGAAACGGGTCTGCGGCAGGCAGACGCGCTGGTCCTTCTTGGCGCCGAGGAAGATCAGCGCCCCGGCGCTGGCCACCCAGCCCGTCCCGATCATGCGGATCGGCACGTCACCGCTGAGGAACTTAATCGTATCGTGGATCGAATCGCCCGATTCGACATGGCCGCCCGGCGAATTGACATAGACGTCGATCGGCTTGTCCGATTCCTCGGCCAGCGTCAGGAGGCGCGAGACGACATCCTTGGCCAGCTTGTCGGTGATCTGGCCGAAGACCATGACCTTGCGGTCGCGCAGCAACCGGTTTTCGAGCACACTGCTGCCCGAGCCTTCCTTTTCGGCAACGGGGGCGTCCGGTTCGTCTTCATCGTCCATACGCGCTTGCCAATACACATGCTTCACGACAGGCATCCTTATCTTATGGCCCTCTCCGACGGCGGGCCTTGATCGGTCTCGCTCATAAGATAGGGCAAATGGCCGAGGGCGCAAAGTGGCACGGTCGCAGATAAAGACCCGGCCAAATCACCGGGCCGCCTACGCCCCGCCCTTGGCAAATATTTCCTCGGCCGTGACCAGAATCACATCGCCGTCGAGGATCGGCTTGGCGATGCCGAAGAACTTGGCCACCACCGCCGAGTTGTTGTGCCGGTCCATCGCCGCCTGGTCCTTGAACCGCTCATAGGTGGTGAACAGGCACGGGTCCTTCGCGTCCTGCGCGATGAAGAAGCCGATCGTCTCCGGCTCATTGGCCCGCACATTGGCGGCAACATCGAGCAGCCCCTGCCGCATCGTCGCCTCATGCCCCTTCTTCGCCCGGATGATCGCACTGATCGTCAGCATTGAATGCTCCCTCTCCCCGTGGCATATCGCCCGTCCACGATAGACCGAAATGGAAGCCTGTGACCACGATCCGTCCGACCCGCGCAAGCGACGCCAATCTGCTCCCCGCCATCGAACAATCCGCCGGCGAGGCC
>CAZNZI010000442.1:0-2206 GCA_964577475.1 uncultured Rhodospirillaceae bacterium | reverse complement strand
CACCACGGCAAAACCCTTACCGGCTTCACCGGCGCGGGCCGCTTCGATGGTCGCGTTCAGTGCCAGCAGGTTGGTCTGGTTGGCGATGTCGGTGATGAGTGCAACCACGGCGCCGATCTTCTGCGACGCATCGGCCAGGCCCTGGACCATCGTGTTGGCCTTCTCGGCTTCCGAGACGGCGGACGAGGCGATGCGGCTCGACTGTGCCACCTGGCGGCTGATCTCGGCGATCGAGGAAGAGAGTTCCTCGGTGGCCGAGGCGACCGTCTGGACATTGGCCGAGGCCTGTTCGGATGCGGCGGCGACGGTGGCCGACTGTTTTGTGGCTTCTTCGGCGGTCGCGGATAGTGATTGGGCCGAGGATTCCATCTGGGTCGACTGCGATGACACCGACTGGACGACGGCGCTGATGCTCGCATCGAAAGCCGAGGTCAGAGCATCGACCTTGCGGGCGCGTTCTTCCTTGGCGATCTGCTCGGCCTTCTGCGCCTCGGCCAGCTCGTCGGCCTTCACCATGTTGTCCTTGAAGACCTGCACGGCCTTGGCCATCGCGCCGATCTCGTCCTTGCGTTCGGTGCCGATGATGGCGACGGCGAGGTCGTGATCGGCCAGGCGGCCCATCACGCCGGTCATCGCCTTCACGGGCGCCGACACGCCGCGGATCAGCGACCAGCCCATGATCCCTGCCAGCAGGGCGGCAAAGGCGATCGCCCCATAAACGATATAGAGGGTCGTGCTGTAGATCGCCGCGCCCTGGTCGGCGGCATGCTTGCCGCTCGCCTTGTTGTATTCGCTGCTCTTGCCGATCACGGTGGCCATCGCTTCATAGGCCTCGCGACTTTCGTTGGAGATCAGCTTTTCCGCAGCGGCCGTGTTGCCGGCCCGCATCAGTTCGACGAATTGCGTGCTTATCTTGCGGTAGACCGACCAATCCTCGTCGAACGCCTTCATGATGCGTTCGTCGTCGGTGCCTTTGTCGATGGTCGGATCGTAGTCGGCGCGCGCCTTGTCGAGTTCGGCCGCGACCTTTTGCAGCACGGCGACGTCTTCGGCCAGTTTGGAGCCGCCGCCGTCGAGGAGCAGGCGGAGTTCCCTGACACGATAGGTGCGCAGCGCGTTGATCATGTCGCCGTTGAAACCCAACGCCGGCAGATAGTTGTCGCGGACGGTCTCGGCGCGATCATTGACGGCGCTCAGCCGGTTGACGGCGACCAGGCCGAGGGCCAGGACGACGATCAGAACACTGGCAAATGCGAAGACCACCCGTGCGGACATGGATCCACTGACCAATTTCATGGCTCACCCCCTTAGGCATCGTCCGGCCGGATCTCTCCGTTGAGAGAATGCCGATCACGGGCAATACGGTAGAAATGAACCGTATGACGGGCATGTCCGCCCTCGACGGCGGCATGTCCGAAAATGTCGATTTATGTCGGGGTTGCGGTACGGCGGGTGGCGCCCCGGGGGCCGGATTCTCTCGGCACCCCGGGGGCTTAACCGCCGCTATCCCTATGCGGCTTTCACATTGGCAAGGAAGCTGGTCACCACGGCCTTGAGCGTGTCGGACTGCTGCGCCAGGTCGCGGGCCGAGGCGAGGACCTGGGTCGCCGCCGAGCCGGTGTCATTGGCCGCCTGGCTGACGCCCGTGATGTTGCTGGTGACTTCCTGGGTGCCCGTCGAGGCCTGCTCGACATTGCGGGCGATCTCCTTGGTTGCAGCACTCTGTTCCTCGACCGCGGCAGCGATGGTGGAGGCGATGCCGTTGATCTCGGCGATTGTCTTGCCGATGGTGCCGATCGCCTGCACCGCTTCCTTGGTCGCGCTCTGAACGCCGTTGATCTGGCCGCTGATCTCCTCGGTGGCCTTGGCCGTCTGGTTGGCCAGGTTCTTCACCTCGGCAGCCACCACGGCGAAGCCCTTGCCGGCTTCCCCGGCGCGGGCGGCCTCGATGGTTGCATTCAGTGCCAGCAGGTTGGTCTGGTTGGCGATGTCGGTGATGAGTGCGACCACGGCACCGATCTTCTGTGACGCATCGGCCAGGCCTTGGACCATCTGGTTGGCCCGTTCCGCCTCGCTGACCGCATTGGCGGCAACGCGGCTCGACTGCGCCACCTGGCGGCTGATCTCGCCGATCGAGGAGCTGAGCTCTTCGGTCGCGCTCGCCACCGTCTGGACATTGGCCGAAGCCTGTTCCGAGGCCGCGGCA
>CAZNZI010000441.1:0-3758 GCA_964577475.1 uncultured Rhodospirillaceae bacterium | reverse complement strand
CTCGCGGCGCTGACCACCACGCAGATCGTGGCGCTCTCGGTCGCGCAACTGATCGCGCTGACCGCCACCAATCTCGCCGCGCTCGACGCGGACGACGTCCAAGCCTTCACCGCGACCCAGGCCAAGGGTCTGACGGCCACGGCCCTGGCCGGGCTCGGCAGTGCCAACCTGCCCAACCTGACCGTGACCCGGATCGCTGCACTCGCCGCCGCCGCCCTGAACGCGCTGGATGCCACCAGCCTGAGCGCGCTCACCACCGATCAGGCGGCAGCCTTGACGGCGACCCAGATCAAGGCGCTCACCGCGACGGCGCTCGACGGACTTGGCACCGCCAATCTCGGTGCATTGACGGTCACCCAGATCGGGGCGATCGGCGTCAGCGCACTGGCCGGTTTTTCAGCCACCGATTACGGCGCCTTCGACACCGCGCAGGTGACCGCCTTGACCGCCACCCAAGTCAAGGCCCTGACCGCGACCGCGCTCGACCGTCTCGGCACCGCCAACCTGTCCACCCTCACCGTGACCCAGATCGCCGCGCTGGCCGCCACGGCGCTCAACGGATTGAGCGCGACCGATCTCGCCGCGCTGACGGAAACGCAGGCCGTCGCGATGACCGTCTCGCAAATCAGAATATTGACCGCGACGACGCTGGACGGGCTGGGCGTGACCAATCTGGCGGCGCTGACGGTGACGCAACTGGCCGCCGTGACCGCAACCGTGCTGAACGGGCTGACCACCACCGATCTCGCCGCGCTGATCCCGACACAGATCGCGGCCCTGTCGGCGGCGCAAATCAACGGGCTCGGCGCGACCAAGCTGGCCGCCCTGACGGTGACCGAGGTGCAGACCTTTACCACCACCCAGATCAAGGCGCTGACGGTGACGACGCTCAATGGCCTGAACGTCACCAACATCGCCGCGCTGACGGCGAGCGAAATCGCTGCGCTCACCACGCCGCTGCTGGCCGGGCTGACCGCAACCAACATCGCGGCGCTGCAGGATGCACAGCTGGTGGGATTGACGGCGACCCAGATCGGCGCGCTGACCGCCACCGAGGTGGCCGCCTTGACCGCGACGGCGCTGGTCTCCCTCTCCACCACGCAATTCGCCGGCCTGACCTTCACGGATGTCCGGGCGCTGACGATCACCCAGATTCAGGCGCCGATCACCACCACCGACATCCTGGCGCTGAGCGCGGCGCAACGCGCCGGCTTCACCGCGACGCAGATCGCAGCGATGTCCACCGACCAGTCGCAGGCGGCGGTGTTCGGGACATTGGATTGATCGTCAGGAGGTTGCTTCGCCGTCGCCCGCTATGACGAGCGCCTACGCCCGTCCCGGCAGATCCAGCAATTCGCGGATGCGGTTTTCGACCGTCGCGTAGATGAAGGGCTTGGCGATGAAATTACGGCCCCAGGTTTCCATCACCGTCGCGCGGATCTCCGGCACGCCCGAGGTCAGCAGCACCGGCGTTTCGGGATGGTGCTCGCGCACCCAGCGGGCGAGGGCGATGCCGTCCATCGGGCCCGGCATCTTGATGTCGGTGAACACCACGTCGATCGACGCCTTCGATGCGAAGATCGCCATCGCTTCCAGCGCATCGACCGCTTCCACCACCCGGAACCCGGCGTCCCGCAGATAGGACGCACCGGCGGTGCGGGCATGCACCTCGTCGTCCACGATCAGGACAGTATTCGTTTGGTCCACTTGGGACTCCGGGGACGACTTGTAGGCGTCCGCCACCACATCTAACCCCTATGCTCTTTTTCGTTACGTCTTCGTCGTCCTGCGCCGCTCCCGAAGGAGATTGATTCGCCGGACCACTTCCTGAGGATGGAATGGTTTCTCCAGGGGACCATCCTCGCAAATGTCGCCAGCCTTGTCCGCAGCGCTGGCGACACCGGACGTCAAAATAACATCCACGCCTGGGTATGTCTCACGAATTCGACTGGCGAGTCCGAACCCGCCCCTCGTACCCGGAACATCTTCCGATAATCCGACATCGGCGAATACGATATTGAGTTTGGCTCCCGATTCCAAAATCGTGAATACGTCCTCGGTCTTGGAACCTTCGATCACCATATAGCCGCACCGGCGCAAATAGTCGGCGATCACCAGCCGCGCCAGCACGTCGGGCTCGACCACCATGATGATGCTCGTTCCCACCGGCACGCTCACTTCGTCGTCGTCGTTTTCGCGATTACTCATGCAGCAATAAACGACCTGCGCGGGAGTTGGTTCCCGGCCTTCTCCATGACGCGCGATCACCGAATTGTCACAAGAGCAGATCAATCCGCCGAGGCCGCATAGGCCGTGTCGAATACCGTGCCGGCGGCGACGCGGTCGACCATATGCACCACCGCGGGTGGGCCGCCGTGCCCGACGATCCATCGGCTGACGGCGCAGGCAGCCTTGGCGTAGAGCTGGCGGTTCTCTGCGTTCTCGACCCAGGCCGCACGGCGGACCGGCATCGGTCCATCGGGCGCGACCAGGCAGCGGTCGGCCGTGCCGGCGGGGGCGAGGTAACGGGGATCGTCCGAGATCACCACGGCAAGGCCTTCGTCGAACCATTGCGGAATGTCGCGGCGCCAGGTGCCGAACGCGCCCAGCCGCGCGTGAAGCTCGACATGCGCGCGCTCATGCGCGGCGATCACCGGCGTCAGCCCGCGCGGCGACAAAGCCAGCGCCATCGTGGAAAGCGCCATGCCCTTCGACCCGCCGCCGCCGATACGGCGGTAGCACTGTTCCGACGTGCAGATGAGGATGCGCGGATCGCTTTCGAGCGTGCCGTAGAATGTCCGCACGCGGGTCTCGGCCGCGCCGATCGCCTCCTGCGCGGTGGCACGCTGATCGGCGTCCGCAGCGCGATCGATATAGACGCGGCCTTCGGCGCGGTCGAATCCGTAGCAGCCGGGACAGACCGCCGCCGCGGCCGCCGGAAACGTGACGAACAGGATCGCGGCGGCCACCGCCGTCGCGACCGCGACGACCAGCACCAGAATGGTCAGCGCGCGCAGCGAACCCCTCATGCCATCACCTTGCATATGCCGGACGCCCGATGCGGATTTATAAAACCGCAACGCGGTATCGCCCAGCGCGTCATACACAACGCATCGCGGTTGCGCGTCCGATGCATCCCAGGCGGGACGGTGACCGAACTGTGACCTGGAGCGTCATCAATCTGTGACACCACAATTGAGCCATCGCTGCGCCATCGGCTGTGCCCGGCGCGGTGCTCTGATGCCTCCCGTGACGAGCGCCCAGGCGCTCTACGAAACAGGAGGTCGAACATGAAGGTCCCCGCTTTGAAGAGCCCCGCCCGTTTTCTGGTGCCGGCCGCGCTCGTCGGTTCGATGCTGATGCTGTCGGCCTGCGGCGAAACCCCCGGCTGCCGCGCCGCGACCGGTGCCGGTGTCGGCGCCGTCGGTGGTCTGGTCGCCGGCTCGCTGGTCGGTGCGCCGGTTGCCGGTGCGTTGATCGGCGGCGGTGCCGGCGCCGTGGTCGGTGCCACCACCAGCCCGCGTTCCGTCAACGGCCCCTCGCCCTGTTACTAAGCGCGCCTGAACCGGTCGCGGTCGCTGCTTGAAATCCGGGCGGCGATCGCGATCTGAAGACCCTGCCTAACCAAGGAGGCCACGATGTCGAACCGAATGCTTATGCGGACGTTCGCCCCGGCCGTCGTTGTGATCGGCTCGGGGCTCATGCTCTCGGCCTGCGGCGAAACCCCCGGCTGCCGCGCCGCGACCGGCGCCGGGGTC
>CAZNZI010000440.1:0-5877 GCA_964577475.1 uncultured Rhodospirillaceae bacterium | reverse complement strand
AGTCGTTGCGCGCATCGTCGGCGACGACGCGCGTGGACGCCATGCCCAAGGCATGATTGCCGGCCTCGAGCCTGGTGCAGCCCGCGATCACATGGTGATTGGTGACCAGATCGCCGGCGCTGTTGATGAAGAAGCCGGAGCCCGTGGCGACGATCCGTGGCGCGCCGCCCGAAACCGGCGGGGTCCCGGCATCGGCCTCCTCAGCACCATCGTCGTCATCCCCATCTGCCGGACGGCCATGGCCGGGATGCCAATTCGCGGCCTGCTTGTCGGCCTCGGTTCGCTGGCTGGCCGACAGTTTGGCGCCGATCTCGTCCGCCAGTTTGCTGGCCCTCTTATCCTTTTGCACCGCGGCCCGGCGCGCCCAGACATAGGCCTCGACGGGATCGGCCTTGATACCGGCCCCCTGATGGAGGGCTTCGGCGAGGAGGAACATGCCGGGCCCATAGCCCTGCTCGGCGGAGGCACGGAACAGGCGCACGCCTTCCTTCTGGTCCTTAGGCAGATGATCGCCGGTCATGTGCATCAGGCCCAACTGCCGCTCGGCTTCGGCATCATTGAGCTTCAACGCTTTGTTGAACCAATCGATCGCGGTCTTGACGTTCTGGTCGACCAGTTTTCCGTCGAGATAGAGATCGCCCAGATAGGCCATGGCGAAGGAATCGCCCTTCTGCGACGACTCTTTGAGCAGCACGAGCGCGCGATCGATGTCCTTGGGTTCGCCTTTGCCGCGCACATAAAGCGTCGCGAGATAGAATGCGGCACGGGCATTGCCCTGCGCATAGGCCTTTTCCCACCAGGCGGCGGCGTCTTTGTAGCTGCGGCGTACGCCATACCCGCCGGCGGCGTACATGTAGCCGAGTTCCAGCTGAGCCTCGACCTTGCCGGCTTCGGCGGCTTCCTTGACCTGTGCGGCCCGGGCCTTGCGGTCTTCGCTCCCCTGGTCGGCGGCGAATGAAATGTTCGAAAGTGCGATGAAGCAGACCGCCAGAATCAGGCTAGCCACACGGAAGCGCGCCATTGTTTCCCCCCGGAGTTTCCGCCGATCCTAGCGGTACTCGCGAAGGTTGCGCCAGAGTGAAACGGGCCGCTGGCGACGGTTGAAACGGTGCGGCCGGTGCCTTAGCCGGCGGCGACCTTGGTGGCGCTGTGCGGTTCGAACCGCAGGGAGGCTGTCGTGCCGGTTGCGGGCCTGGACCCGATCGGCGCCGCCGTCCCGGTTGTGAAACGCGCCGTGGCCGCGGCGGCACCGGCAGTTGTCGAAGCCGCGGTCGGCGTGACGGGGGTCAGCGGCGGCTCGGCCTCGGCACCGCCGATCAGAAGCTCGCGTTCGAGATCGTCGATGCGGCGGGTGAGCATGGAGATTTCGTCGCGCAAGGCGTCGAGCGTCATGGCGGTGTCGATCCGTTCCTGCTTGCCGGCCCTTTCGAATTCGAGCCAGCGGGTCTCCACATTGGCACTGGCCTCGCCGAGACGCTTGCGCGCCTCCTCGAACAGCCCGGTGCGGGCACGCTCGATGTCGTTGCCGAGTTCCTGACGGAGTTGCCGCGCCTTCTTGGCGGAGTCTTCCTCGACCTGCTTCAGGCCGCGATCAAGCTGCGCCTTCAGCCCGATGCGCATGTCATAGGCCGAGCGCACCAGATATCCGAGAAAGACGGTGAGGATGCATCCGACCACCACGAATAAGATCATCGCGATGGTGGTCCATTGTGCTCCGCTATCCATCGTCGCTACCTCCTGTACCGACGCTAGACAGAAATTGTGGCGATAATTTCGCCAATTATGGCGAGATTGTTGCGCCTTCTGCGATCCATCTGCCCAGTATCGCCCTTTCCTCAGGCTGCATATTGGTCACGTTGCCGAGCGGCATGGTCTGCGATGCCACGGCTTGTTGCTGGATGGATGATGCCCATTGTTTGATGAGTTCGGGAGTGTCGAAGCGCACACCTTTGGGCGGTGCCTCAAGCCCTTCCATTTTTGGATGCTCGCTGTGACAGAAGACACACCGCGTATTGATGATCGCCTGCACCTCGGCAAAGGGCGCGGCGGGACGCGAACCGTCATCGGTGCCCGGCTTGGATTCGGGCATCGCGATAGGAGCCGTATGGACCGGTCCAGCCGGCGCGCTGCCGTTGGTCAACGCAGCCCCGACCGCCACCAAGATGCCGACAATCACCGTAGCGGGCAGCATCCAGGCCCTGTCGCGGTTTGTGTGGCGCAGCACGAAGACGTGACGGATCAGTCCGCCGACCACCGACAGGGCCAGCACGATCAGCCAGTTCCAGCGGTGCTGATAGATCATCGGGAAGTGGTTCGAGATCATCATGAACAGCACCGGCAGCGTGAGATAGGTGTTGTGCACGCTGCGCTGCTTGCCGAGCTTGCCATATTTCGGATCGGGCGTTTCGCCGCGCAGCAGCGCCTCGACCGATTTGCGCTGGTTGGGGATGATCGCCGCAAAAACATTGGCCGCCATGATCGAGCCCAGCGCCGCACCGATATGGAGCAGCGCCGCGCGGCCCGGAAAAAGCTGGGTCAATCCATAGGTCAGCGCGGTCGCAAAGACGACACCGACGATGGCGAGCGTGATCGGGTCCTTCTCGAAGAAGCTGCACATCAGCTCGTAGATGACCCAGGAGAACAGCAGGATCGCGGCGCTGGCGCAGACCGCCTGCCAGGGCGCGAGCGGCCCACCGGGCGTGGTCAGGAACACGCCCGCCTGCGCCCAATAGAGCAGGACGAGGAGCGAGATGCCCGACAGCCAGGTGGCATAAGCCTCCCATTTGAACCAATGCAGATGTTCGGGCAGTTGCGGCGGGGCCAGGCGGAACTTGCGCGCGTGATAGAAGCCGCCGCCATGTACGAGCCAGGCGTCGCCCTGAATGCGTTCGCGCTTGGGATCTTCCGGCGCCGGTTCGAGGACGTTGTCCTGCCAGACGAAGTAGAACGAGGTACCGATCCAGGTGATGCCGAACACCAGATGCGACCAGCGCGCCGCCAGGTTCAGCCAGTCGAGTATCGTCCCCCAGTCGATCATGCTCAGCTTCCGCGATAGGTTGAATAGGACCACGGCGACAGCAAAAGCGGCACGTGGTAATGCGCTTCGGGATTCGAGATCGCGAAGGCCAGCGGCACGCGATCGAGGAAGGCCGGCGCGGTGACGGCGAGGCCGCTCGCCAGGAAATACTCGCCCGCCTCGAACACCAGTTCGTAGCGCCCGGCTTCCATCTCGGCACCCGACAGCGCGGGCGCGTCGAGGCGGCCGTCATCATTGGTGCGCGCGTGTTTGATCTCGCGCAGCTCGCCCGAGGGCTCGATCCTGAAGAGCGTCACCGGCACGCCATTGGCCGGACGCCCGCGCGCCGTGTCGAGCACATGGGTCGAGAGCCGACCGGTCGGCGCGTGCTGGACCTGGTCGAGCAGGCGCATGAAACCGATCTTGTCCACCTCGGCCAGCGCGGTGCGCATCTCCTGCTCGCGCGTGTTCTTCAGCCGGTGATCGAAGGCGGTCAGGATGTGCTGCTTGCCCCAGTGCTTCACCGCGAGAATGAACGGGAAACCGAACTTGCTCGTATAGGCCGTGTTGGACTTTTGAAAGCGATCCATCTCGGCCTGCGTCAGCTTGTCGAGCCCGGCGCGGGCCTGTTCATTGGTCGAGGCCGCCGTCAACTGGCCGGCCAGCGCCGCCCGCCCCGCCAGATCGGGGTGCGCGCGCAAGAGCGTTACCTGATCGGCCTCGGGAGCCGCGGCGACGGCGGCGGCCATGGCGCCGGCCAGCGCGGTGACGCTGGTGAAGGGTTTTGCCGCGAAGGCCTTCTCGGCCACCCATGGCGAATGTTCGTAGATGCTGCCGAAAGCCGCGACGAAACCGGCGCGGTCGAGCGCATTGACGGCGTCGAGTGTTCTCTTGGTCATGCGTGGTCCGCGACCGCCGGTTGTTGTTGAAGCAGGCGGGCCGCCGTGGCGATGGCGATCTCGGCCGGACGCTTGCCGCCGACTCCGGGTATCCCAATGGGGCAGATCACCGACGCGACCGTCTCTTTGGGAATGCCGGCATCGACGAGGCGGCGGCGGAACCGTGCCCATTTCGTATCGCTGCCGATCAGTCCGACCGAGGCGAAACCGCCGCGGCGCAGGATGGCCTCCAGGATCGCGAAATCGAGATCGTGGGAATGGGTCATGATCAGCGCGTGGCAACCGCGCGGCAGGAAGGCGACCTCGGCGGCAGGATCAGCTGCGGTGATGGCACTAACGCTCTGCGGTAGCGCGGCCGGAAACACCTCGGGCCGCGGATCGATCCACAGCACACGCACACCGGTACCTTCCAGCACGCGCACCAGCGCCTGGCCCACATGACCGGCGCCAAACAGCGCCACCGTCAGCGAGGGCTGGCCCAGCGGCTCGAAGAACAAGGTCGCGCCGCCGCCGCAGCATTGGCCGAGATCGGGGCCGAGCAGGACCTTCTCGGTCACCGGCTCGCGCTGGCCCTCATCGAGCAACCGCCGCGCGATCACCGCCGCCTGGAATTCGAGATTGCCGCCACCGATACTGCCCGACTGGGCGTCGGCGCGGACAACCATCTTGGTCCCCGCTTCGCGCGGCGTAGAGCCCAGCGCTTCGATCACCGTGACCAGAACATGGGGGATGCCGGCGCGCTCCCAAACCAGCAGCGCCTCGCGCCAGTCCTCCGGCACGTCGGTCGCGCCGCTGAAGCGGACGACCCGGTCGGTAAGGGCGGGCGCGGCAGGCGCGACGGGGCGGATACGCGAGGCCATGATCAGGTGCTCTTTCCGTTCGCCGCCTTCAGGGCGGCGATTGCGTTCAGTATACGCTCAGGGGTAGTGGGCGCATCAAGTTGCGGCACCCCACCCCCGCCGGCCGCGGCCACGGCATCGAGCACCGCCAGATAGACCGAGATCGCCAGCATCAGCGGCGGCTCGCCCACCGCCTTGGAGCGATAAATCGACGCCACCTCGTTGGGCGCGCCGGCCAGCAGATCGACCCGGAAATCGCGCGGCAGGTCGCGCGCCGAAGGAATCTTGTAGGTCGAGGGCGCATGGGTCATCAGCCGCCCGTCGGCGTTCCAGACCAGCTCTTCCATCGTCAGCCAGCCCATCCCCTGGATGAAGCCGCCTTCGATCTGCCCCTTGTCGAGCGCCGGGTTCAACGGTGCGCCGCAATCATGCAGGATGTCGATGCGCAGCGGCTTCATCTCGCCGGTCAGCGTGTCGACCGCCACCTCCGACACCGCCACGCCATGGGCGTAGTAGTAGAAGGGCCGCCCCGTCATCGTCTTCGGGTCGTAGTGAATGTCGGGCGTCTTGTAGAACCCGTTCTCCGAGAGCTTCACCCGCGCGAGCTTCGCGTGATGCACAAGTTCCTGGAATGTCACCTTGTGGTTGCCGGCGATCACATGGTTGTTCTCGAACTTCACATCGGCCTGGTTGCACTCGAAGTGTTCGGCCGCAAATTCGGCCAGCCGTTCCTTGATCGCGTCGGCCGCGATCTTGGCGGCCATACCGTTGAGGTCGGCGCCGGCGGAAGCCGCCGTCGGCGAGGTATTGGGAATCTTGGCGGTGGAAGTCGCCGAGAGGCGGACCTTGTCGACATCGACGGCGAAGACCTCGCTGACCACCTGGGCGATCTTGGTGAACAGGCCCTGCCCCATCTCGGTGCCACCGTGATTGAGCAGGATCGAACCGTCCTCGTAAACCAGGATCAGCGCACCGGCCTGGTTCATGTCGATCTTGTTGAACGAGATGCCGAACTTGATGAAGGACATCGCCAAGCCCTTCTTCACCACCGGGCTGGTGGCGTTGAAGGCATCGATCGCCTTGCGGCGCGTGGCGTAGTCGCTGCTCGCCATCACCTGCTCGA
>CAZNZI010000439.1:0-7865 GCA_964577475.1 uncultured Rhodospirillaceae bacterium | reverse complement strand
CACCGAGGCGATGCTTTCCCCGCCGCCGCCGGAGCCCGTGACGACGTCTCTCCCCGCGGTTCCGTCCGATTCACCAGCACCACCCTCGGCGGTTCAAGACTTCACACCCGCGCTGGAAACACCCCAGCCATCACCCCCTGCCCCGGTAGCGCTGCCTGCACCGATACCGCTTGAACCTGCGCCACCGCCTATCGAAACCGCTTCGATGGCGCCCGTCCCGCCACCGGCCAAACCGAAGCCGGCCAAGCCGGTTCAAAAACCGCGCGCGAAAGCGACTCCCCCGCTCGTCAAACCGGCCGCGTTGCCTCCGTCTCGACCTTCGAGCGCCGCCACCGACCCCGCACCAGCGGCGGCGCAAGCCGAGGTGCCCTCTGCCGCGCCCGTCTCTGCAACTCTTGCCGCTGCTTCGGCCCCCTCGCCTGCGCCGGAAACGCGCAAAGGGATCGAAGATGCCGTGCCGCTGATCCTCAATCCGCATTTCCGCGAGAGGCCCGAGCCGCCGGCCTACCCGAAGCGCGCGATGGAACTCGACCAGCAGGGTGAAACCCTGGTGCGCGCCCGTCTCGACAGCGACGGCAACCCGGCCGAAATCGTGGTCTGGCGCACGTCCGGCTTCGACCTGCTCGACCATGCCGCGATGGAAGCGGTGCGCCGTTGGCGTTTCGAACCGGCCAAGCGCGACGGCCACCCGATTCCCGCATGGGTTCAGGTACCCATCCATTTCGCCCTCAATTAACGACCGCCCAGGAGCAAACCATGACCGACCAGACGATCTCCGAACTGAAGCAGAAGCGCGATGCGATCCGGCAGACGGAAAAACATCTGCGCGCCCGCGATCTGGCTGCCCGGATGGGCATCAGTGAGGCCGAGCTGGTGATGCTCGATGTCGGCGAGAGCGTGACGCCGTTGAAGCCCGAATGGGCCAAGATCGTCGGTGCCGTTCCCAGCCTCGGGCCGGTGATGGCGCTGACCCGCAATGAAAGCGTGGTCCATGAGCGAGTGGGAACCTACGGCACGCTCGAACTCACCGGCCATGTCGGCCTGATCCTGGGCGAAGATATCGACCTGCGCATCTTCTTCTCGCATTGGGCATCGGGCTTCGCCGCCGTCGAACCGGGACAGGACAAGACGCGCCGCAGCCTGCAGTTCTTCGATCACCAGGGCACCGCGGTCCACAAGATCTATCTGACCGACGATTCCAACGTCGCGGCCTTCGAGAAGATCGTGGCCGACTTTGCGGCTCCCCCTGCGCCGCTGAAGATTGTGCCGCCTGCACCGTCCAAGGCGGTGAAGTCCGACGATCAGGTCGACGTGGCCGGCTTCCGCAATGCCTGGGATGCGCT
The DNA here is from genome assembly GCA_964577475.1 of uncultured Rhodospirillaceae bacterium. Taxonomy (GTDB): domain Bacteria; phylum Pseudomonadota; class Alphaproteobacteria; order Rhodospirillales; family Magnetospirillaceae; genus JASHSH01. The sequence continues at coordinate 6,522 of CAZNZI010000439.1, read as the reverse complement.
GAAGGACACCCACGAGTTCCACGGCCTGCTGATGCGCTTCGGTGTCGACCGGGTGCAGGGCTTGCGCCTTGCCGGCGGCAAGCGCGCCTGGCAAGTGCCCAACACGGCCCTGCGCGACGTACTGATCGCCGCGCGCGACCAATCCATGCCGATCATGGTGTTCGTCGGCAGCGCCGGCGTGATCCAGATCCATACGGGGCCGGTACAGCGGCTTGAGGCGATGGGCCCCTGGTACAACGTGCTCGACAAATCGTTCAACCTGCACCTGCGCGAAGACCGCATCGCGACCTCTTGGATCGTCGCCAAGCCGACCACCGACGGCATGGTCACCTCCTTGGAGCTGTTCGATGCCGATGGCGGCGGAATTGCGACGCTGTTCGGCAAGCGCAAGCCCGGCCAGCCGGAACTGAACGAATGGCGTGTCGTCCTCGATTCGCTTTCGCCGCGCGAGGCCGCGTGATGCGTTCGATTCTTGCCGGCCTGCTTTTCGCTGCCGTTGCGGCCGGCGCAGCCGCCGCTGACCCGACCCCGCGCATCATCTCCATCGGCGGTTCGGTGACCGAGACCGTCTATGCGCTCGGCGGCCAGTCGCTCCTGATTGCCGATGACCAGTCGAGTGTCTATCCCGATGCGGCGCGCAAATTGCCGCAGATCGGCTATATGCGGACCCTGGCGGCCGAGGGCATCCTCTCGCTCCATCCCGACCTCGTGCTGGCGGCACCCGAAGCCGGACCCAAGGCAGCCCTGGAGCAGCTTGCCGCCGCTGGGGTCAGACTGGTGAAGCTCGACGAAGGTTATACGGTCGAGGCCGCCCTCGCCCGTATCACCGCGGTCGGCAAACAGATCGGCCGCGAAGCCGAGGCCAAGCAGATCACCGAAGCGATGACGGCCGACCTGGCCGCGGTGCAGAAGCAGATCGATGCGGCCAAATTCCATCCGCGGGTCCTGTTCCTGATGCAGATCGGCCATGGCGCCCCGCTGGTGGCTGGCGGCAAGACCGCCGCCGATGCGATGATCACCCTCGCCGGTGGAAGCAACGCGGCGGGCGCCACCTTCGACGGCTACAAGCCGCTGACGCCCGAAGGAATCAGCGCGCTCGCGCCCGACTACATCCTGGTGACCGACGAGACCCTGCAGGCACGCGGCGGCAAGGAAGCGCTGATCAAGATGCCGGAAATTGCAGCCACGACGGCCGCGGAAAAGGGCTGCGTTGCGGCAATGGAGGCACTCTACCTCCTTGGCTTCGGGCCGCGCATGGCTCATGCGCTGCGTGATCTGGCCGCGACCCTGCATCCCGAGCAACACTTCGATGCCGTGCCCCATCACCCATGGAACGCACCACAGTGAAATGGTCGGCCGCCGCGTCGGCAACCCGCAAGCCTTCGCGGCAATACGTAGCCATCGGCCTTCTGGCGCTTGTCGCCGCGATCGCCATCGTCGCGTCGCTGTTCATCGGCGCGATGCACATAGTGCCGGGCGAGGTCATTTCGGCGATTACCGGCCAGGCGGAAGGGCGCGACGCACAGGTGGTCCTGATGCTGCGGCTGCCGCGCATCCTGCTCGCCGTGATCGTCGGTTCGGCGCTCAGCGTGTCGGGCGCCGGGCTTCAGGGCCTGTTCCGCAATCCCTTGGCCGATCCGACCCTGATCGGCATTTCGAGCGGCGCGGCGCTGGGGGCCGTGGCAACGATCCTGTTCGAGTCGAAAATCCAGGCGACGGTTCCTGCCCTCGCCCATCTGCCGCTGGTCCCGCTGGCTGGTTTCGTCTGCGGTTTCGCCGCAATGGCCTTGACCGAGGGGATCGCCAGCCGCCGGCCCGGCGATTCGACGGCGGCGTTGATCTTGGCCGGTATAGCCGTCACCGCCATGTGCAGCGCGGGGATGGGCCTGCTGATCTATATGAGCAACGACAATCAGTTGCGGGATATCATCTTCTGGACGATGGGCAGCCTGGCGACCGGCGGCTGGCCGGCCGTGTTTCTGTGCGCACCCTTCGTCATCATCGGCCTCAGCCTGGTGCTTTCGAGCGGGCGCCCCCTCGACGCGCTGCTGCTCGGTGAACGCGAGGCAGGGCATTTGGGCGTCAATGTCATCCGTCTGCGGCGGCGGGTCATGGTCGGCGCCGCTTTGGCGGTCGGCGCCGCCGTGGGTGTCAGCGGCATCGTCGGTTTCATTGGCTTGGTCGTCCCGCATCTGATCCGCCTGACCGTGGGGCCGGGCCATCGCACGTTGTTGCCCGCCTCGGTCTTGCTGGGGATCACGCTCACCCTGATCGCCGATGGCGCGGCGCGGACCATCATCGCGCCCGCCGAATTGCCGATCGGCTTGGTGACCAATGCAGTCGGCGGCCCCTTCTTCCTGTGGCTTCTCCTGCGGCATCAGGCAGGCCGGTCATGATCACCGCCGAAACCATATCCGTCCGGGGCGGACGCAGGATTCTGCTCGATCGCGTCTCCGTGGCGGTGACGCCGGGCAGGATCACGGCCCTGCTCGGCCCCAACGGCGCCGGCAAGTCGACGTTGATCAAGATTCTCGCCGGCGAGCGCAAAGCCGATAGCGGCTCGGTCCGTATCGATGGCCACTCGCTGGGCGGCATACCGCTGCGGGACTTGGCGCGGCGGCGTGCGGTGCTGCCCCAGGCCTCCCATCTCGACTTCGCCTTCACGGTGGCCGACGTGGTGGCGCTGGGGCGTCTACCCTGGGCCGGGACAATAGGCGCACGCCACGATGCCGAGGCCATCGACGCCGCACGGCAAGCGACAGCCATCTGGCCCCTCTGGACCCAGCGCTACACGGTGCTCTCCGGCGGCGAGCAGCAGCGCGTTCATCTGGCGCGGATTCTGGCCCAGCTCTGGCAACCGTCGCCCGCCGCACCGCGTTATCTGTTTCTCGACGAACCAACGGCTGCGCTCGATTTCCGTCACCGCCGGACCATCCTCGACGTCGCGCGCCGCCTGGCGCGGGAAGGCGCAGGCGTTTTGATGGCGGTGCATGATCTCAATCTGGCCGCGGCGTATGCGGACGATGCCGTCCTGCTGCGCGAGGGAACCGCAGTGGCGTCCGGTTCCGCCAGAACGGTCCTCACCCAGGCTTCGCTCGAAGCCTGTTTCGGTGTGCCGGTCGATATTCTTCGCCGCCCTGGCGGCGAGGCGGTTTTCGTAGCCTGAGGCGATGGAAGGCAACGCCCTGCTGGACGACGTTGCCCTCCGATATCGCGAACCTCCCAGCAGACCTCAGCCCGTACCGGTCGCCTGTTCCTTTGGCGCCGATGCGGTAGCCTCAAGCTCGGCAGCAAAACTCCGCGCCGGAACGACCTTGTCCTTGTCCCGATCCTGGCGCGAACCCGATTGCAGATGCTTGATGTCGCCGTTGGCGATCCCGCCCGGCTGGATCTCCAGCCGGCCATAGCGGATCGTGCCGCTGACCGAACCGCTACCGCGGATCAGGAGATGGCCGCGTACGGTCAAGGATCCCTCGTAGCGGCCGGAAATGTCCGCTCCCTCGATCTCGGCCGCGCCGGTGAACACGCCCGTCTCCGCGATCTCGATCGTATGGCAGTCGGTCAATTCGGCTTCCACCGTACCCTCGACGACCAAACGGTCGCAGGACGAGATGTGGCCATGCAGTGAAATATCCGGCCCCACGATCAGCTTCTTGCTGTCGCTGGCGGGGGTGCGCGGAGTCGTCGTGCCTTCGATTGTAGCGCCGGCCGATGGCGCGCGCGCCGGCACATCGGGGCGAGGCACTGCGCCCGGGCGTGCGTTTTCCAATGGCAGAGGCCGCGACCGCGTATCGCCGGTTTTCCCGTTCCCCGTCTCTTCAGTCTGTTTGCGATTGAACATTGGCTTAATCCTTGCTGATCCTGCTTCGTTATCTTCCATTGGCATCACTCTTTTCAGTCACCACTTGGGTGAGGATGTGACGAGCCCACCGCCCACGAATGTGGGCGCAAGCAGAGTTGGAGTCTTTTCTTGGTCTTCCCCGAAAAAGGGCTTAGTGACGTTGCAGGTCTTCTTGCCTGCTGGGACTCCGGACGATGACTTCGCTCGCCAGAGCCGCCTGCTCGCCAAGCGCCTCGTCGCCAATGGCCATGGCACGGATCACGATTCCGTTGCCCCAGGCCGGGAGGCTGGAGCGGAACGCGGTTCCGATGATGCACCACAGTTGAGCATAGGGGTCTTGGAGGAGCGGCCGATACAGTTTCCCCACGAACAGATCGCGGAACTGTCCAACCAAAATCTGCAGATCGACCGCCGAGAGATCATCGACGGCATCCACGCCGCGTTGGGCCTTGAGCAGCGACAGGCGCTCGGCAAACAGCGCCTGGTCGACGCCCAGAACGTCGCTGCCATAGGCTTGGATGAAACGCCGGTAACAATCCCAGGCTTCGCGGGTGTCGCCGATCTGCTGCGCCAAGGCGTCGACCGATTCGTCGTTGACCCCGAGATAACGAATGGCTGGCAACCGTCCACTTTCCGGCGCGATCTCCAGGAAGAGCGGATTGCGCGAATGGCCGAGCGCCTTGCCCGTCGCCCGCTCCACCTTGCGCAGAGCGATACCGACCGAGGCTTGCAGCGTTGACGGGTGCACCCGGCCCCGCACCTGCGACAGAGGCATCGGAAGATGGGTCGTGACGGCAAAGCCGGACGGACGAGTCGATCCAACGTAAGTGGAGTTCGATTGGGCCGCCGTTCCCGTCTGAGCCGCATCGCCGAAGATCGATACATGTGGCGCCATCGGCATTCCCTCACCAATTGCACTGTCGCGCAGCCGGCCGTGCAAAACCAACCGACGAACCATCATTATCTCCGTTTCTGATTCTTGACCTTAGATTTGTGCCGGAACACAGATTGGTCACATATTTTCGGGCGCGGTCAGCCCATTCGAATCATGGGCGGAATCGCGTTAGCCCAATGCCGGTTCGACTTCAATTCTTTCGGCGTCCGCCGTGCGGATCGGGGTCAGCAATGCCTCGAGATGGCTGAGCGCGACGCCGCTGGCGCACAGTTGCTCGGCCATGGCAACGCAGAGCTGCTGCAGCCGCTCTGGTGACGATGCCTCGCTGCGTACCACCAGCACTTCCTGGGTGTTCGAAGCACGAAGCAACCACCAGCCGTCTTCCGTCTTCACGCGCACACCATCGATGGTGTTCACCTCGGCCTCTTTCTTCCGCAAACGTTCGCCGACCTCGGTGACCACGTCGAACTTGCGGGCGCCGTCGATCGGTATGCGGATTTCAGGCGTACTGAACGAGGCCGGCAGTTGATCCCGCAGGGCTGCCACACCGCCCGGAATGCGCGAAGCGATGTTGAGGACACGGATCGCCGCATAGAGCGCGTCGTCGAAGCCGAAATAGTGATCGGCGAAGTAGATATGGCCGCTCATCTCGCCGGCGAGCGGCGCCTTGGTTTCGACCATCTTGGTCTTGATCAGAGAATGGCCGGTTTGCCACATCAGCGGCTCACCGCCCATCCGGGCAATCTCGTCGAACAGGACCTGGCTCGCCTTCACATCGGCGATGATCGTCGACCCGGGATGATGCTCGAGAACCTCCTGCGCCAGAATTGCGAGAAGCTGATCACCCCACAGAATCCGCCCTTCGCCATCGACCACGCCGATGCGGTCGGCGTCGCCGTCGAACGCGATACCGAGATCGCAACGCTGGGCCAGAACAGTCTCCTGCAATTGGACCAGCGCTTCGGGATCGGCCGGATCGGGATGATGGGCGGGGAAGCGGCCGTCGACATTCTCGTTGATCAGGATGTGATGGCCGGGCAGCCGCTCGCAAAGGCGCATCAGCGCTGGGCCGGCGGCGCCGTTGCCCGGATCCCACACGACCGAAAGCGGCTTGTTGATCTGGACATCGGCCAGCAGCCGTTCGAGATAGGCATCCATGACACTGACGTCCTCGATCGATCCGTTGGCGATCGGAAGTTCGCCAGCCTCGGCGATGCGGCCCAGTTCCTTGATGTCGTCGCCATAGAACGATGCGCCGCTCATCACCATCTTGAACCCGTTATGGTCGGGCGGATTGTGCGAGCCGGTCACCATGATGCCGCCATCGGCCTTCAAGGTCTTCTCGGCGAAATACAGCATCGGCGTTGGACCCAAACCGACTCGCTTCACGGCGATGCCGGTCGACGCCAGGCCCTCGCACAGCGCCGTCGCGAGTGCAGGCGAACTGGAACGCCCGTCCTGTCCGACAACGACCATTTTGCCGCCGCGGCCCAGCACCATCGCGCCGAAGGCCGAACCGATGGCGCGTGCATCTTCAATCCTCAAGGTCTTGTCGAAGATGCCGCGGATGTCATAGGCACGAAGAATGCTCGGGTCGAAATGATGGCGCACCATGGACGGGAGCTCCTTGGGGGTGAACGGATCAGCCGGCGTGCTGCTCGACACCGCCGCTTTGCACGCGGTCGGTGAAGGCCCACTCCGGGTCGGATAACACGCGACAAAGAACGTCGAGATCGACGCCCGCGACGAACGCGCTCTCCGGCATCGCCCGCAAAGCCTGCCGCTT
>CAZNZI010000438.1:0-3086 GCA_964577475.1 uncultured Rhodospirillaceae bacterium | reverse complement strand
AACCGCGGCCTGCAGTTCCTCGACCTGATCCAGGAAGGCAACATTGGATTGATGAAGGCGGTCGACAAGTTCGAGTATCGCCGCGGCTACAAGTTCTCGACCTACGCCACATGGTGGATCCGGCAGGCGATCACGCGCTCGATCGCCGACCAGGCGCGCACCATCCGCATTCCGGTGCACATGATCGAGACGATCAACAAGCTGGTGCGCACCAGCCGCCAGATGCTGCACGAGATCGGCCGCGAGCCGACACCCGAAGAACTGGCCGAAAAGCTCTCGATGCCGCTCGAGAAGGTGCGCAAGGTTCTCAAGATCGCCAAGGAGCCGATCTCCCTCGAAACGCCGATCGGCGACGAAGAGGATTCGCATCTCGGCGATTTCATCGAGGACAAGAACGCGGTGCTCCCGCTCGATGCCGCGATCCAGGCGAACCTGCGCGAGACCACCACCCGCGTTCTCGCCAGCCTGACGCCGCGCGAAGAGCGTGTGCTGCGCATGCGCTTCGGCATCGGCATGAACACCGACCACACGCTGGAAGAAGTCGGCCAGCAGTTCTCGGTCACCCGCGAACGCATCCGCCAGATCGAAGCCAAGGCGCTGCGCAAGCTGAAACACCCGAGCCGCTCGCGCAAGCTGCGGAGCTTCCTGGATACCTGATCGAAAACAGGCCCTTCGGGGCCTGTTTTTTTGTCGACGCTGCTCCGTCGGTCTTTTCCGTCATTGCGAGAAGCGAAGCGACGAAGCAATCCATCTTCGCGGCACGATGGATTGCTTCGCTGCACTCGCGATGACGCGCCGGAAATCTAGGCCGTCTTCCTCCTGATCAGCACAAAGTTCGGCACCAGCCCGATCGCGATGATCGCGGCCATCACCCACCAGCCGCGGTGGAAGCCGGCGATGCGGGCGGCATCGGTTGTGGGCGAGCCCAGCACGGCGACGAAGATCGCGACGCCGATGGCGAGCATCGATTGGCGGATCATGTTGATCGTGCCCGAGCCGGTGGCGAACATCGAAGACGGCAGTGCGGCGGTGCCCGCGCCCATCGTGGTGGGGAAGGCGAGCCCGACGCCGATGCCGACGGGGATCATCGTCACGATCGCCATCAGCAGGTCGGGCTTGGGGCCGAGCAGGGTGGCCCAGGCGATCACGCCGGCCGCGAAGAGGACGATGCCGGCCGCGATCACGGCGGCCGTGCCGAAGCGCTTGATCAGCCGCGTGACGAAGAGCAGCGAGATCACCGGCACCAGCAGCGGGCCGATGAAGATGGCAAGACCCGTCTGCAGCGCCGACCAGCCCCAGACCGATTGCTCCCACAGCACGATCGAAAGCAGCATTGCGCCGAAGGCGGCTGAGTAGGGGCCCATCACCAAAGTGGCACCGACATATTGCCGGCTCTTGAAGATCGCCGGATCGACGAAGGGATTCTTCGAGCGCAGGCAGTGGAGGACGAACAAGCCGAGGCTCGCGACGGTTACGGCGAAGGCCGCCAGAATGCGCGCCGAGGCCCAGCCCCAGTCGTTGCCTTCGACGATGGCCAGTGTCAGCGCGGCGATGCCAGCGGTGATCAGGAGCGCGGCGAAGGGATTAGGCCGTGCGACATCGTGGCCTGGCACCGCCGGCAGCCGCCACCATCCGATCAGAAGCGCGATCACGCCGATCGGCAGGTTGACCAGGAAGATCCAGCGCCAGCTTGCCGCCAGCAGCACCCCGCCGATCACCGGGCCGATTGCCGCCGACAGGCCGCCGATGGCCGTCCAAGTGCGCACCGCGCTGCTGCGCTTCTCGGCCGGGAAGGAGGCGAGCAACAAGCCGAGCGAAGTCGGCGTCATCAATGCCGCGCCGGCGGCCTGGATCACGCGGAAAACCACCAGCGTCGTCACCGAGTCGGCGGCGGCGCAGGCGGCCGAGGCGAGGGTGAAGGTGGCGACGCCCAAGAGGAAACTACGATCGCGCCGGTGGCGTTCGGCCAGGCGCCCGAAGAACACCAAGAGTGCCGCATAGGTGATCGCGTAACCGTTCAGGACCCAAGACAGGCCCTCGAGATTGGTGCTCCCGAGGTCACGCGCGATGTTGGGCAGGCCGACATTGACGATGAAGAGGTCGAGATTGGCCAGAACCATGCCGACGCAGACGATCGCCAGCACCTGGCTGGGCGTGGTGCGGCTGCGCGCCGCTTCCCGGGCAAGGGCGGGGAAATCGCTGCCGCCCAATACGGCTTCGCTGCTGCTGGTCTGGCTCACGGGGCACCTATCTCTGAATGGCATTTATTAATGACGTTCGTCATGATTGATATTCGTGACGATCGTCATTAATATTGTCAACAGATCAGGCCGGCGCTTAAATGCATGGCTGAGGTGCCCGATGAGAGTGTCGAAAGAGAAAGCCGCGGAAAACCGCGAGAAAATCCTGGGCGAGGCCGCGCGGCTGTTCCGCGAGAAGGGGCTACTGGGCGTCGGCGTCGACGAGTTGGCCGAGGCGTCGGGTCTGAGCTATGGCAGTCTCTATAGCCAGTTCGGCTCGAAAGAGGGGCTGATGGCCGAGGCGGTGCGCCATGCCGCCGTCGATTTCGCCGCGCGGATGAAGGACAAGAAGACGATGGCGGCCTATCTCGCCTATTACCTCTCGCCCGAGCATCGTGACAATCCGGGCAAAGGGTGTTCGGTGGTTGCGCTTGCCGCCGATATGCGCGGCCAGAGCAAACCGGTGCGCCGCGCCTTCACCGAAAACGTGAAAGGCGCGCTCGCCCGTATCGGCGCCCGGATGACGGCCGCCCAGAAGAAGACGCGGGAAGACGACATCCTGGTGGCCGTGTCGACCATCGTCGGCGCGGTGGCGATGGCGCGCGGCGTCGATGACCCGGTGTTGTCCGACCGCATCCTCGCCGCGGCCAAGGCCCGGTTGAAGGCTGAGATCTAGCCGGCCTGCCCCGTCGATTGCCTCAGCGCGCCGGCGGCGGGGCGGCGATCGTCATTCCGTTCCGCTGCAGGATGGCGACCATGGTTTTCGGATCGGGCGGTGTGCCGTCGGCCACAGCGCCGCGGTTAGTTTCGGACATGTCGCGTAAATATACCGGCCCGAGGATCGCG
>CAZNZI010000437.1:0-5072 GCA_964577475.1 uncultured Rhodospirillaceae bacterium | reverse complement strand
TAGAACATGTCGAAGACGCGCCGGCGGTCGGCCTCGGGAATGCCCGAGCCCTGGTCGCAGACTTCGATCAGCGCCTCTTTATTACGGCGTTTGGCCCAGACGGTGACGGTGGTCCCGGCGGGCGAGTATTTGCAGGCGTTGTCGATCAGGTTGAAGAACACCTGCTCCATCAGCACCGGATCGATGTGCAGCAGCGGCAGTTTCTCATCGATCTCGATCTTGATCTTGCGGCCCTGCAACAGCCGGTCGGCGCGTTCGATGGCGCGGCCGACCACATCAGTCAGATCGACCCAATCGGCATTGGGTTTCAGCGCGCCCGAGCCCAGCCGCGTCATGTCGAGCAGGTTCTGCACGAAACGGTTCAGCCGCTCGGCCTCGTCGCGCACGGTCTCGGCCAGGTCCTTGCGGTCCTCGGTGGACAATGAATCGTGATAGTTGAGCAGGCTGGTCGCGGCACCCAGGATCGACACCAGCGGCGTGCGCAAATCGTGAGAGAGCGAGGACAGCAGGGCCGAGCGCAGCCGTTCCGTCTCGCCGGCCAACCGCGCGGCTTCCACATCGGCGACCAGAATCGTGCGCTCGATCGCCACAGCGGCCTGGTCGGCGAGGGTTTCGACCAGGCGGCTTTCCTCCGGCGAAACGACGTCGCCTGCCATCTGCACGCCCAGCACACCGACCGGACCGCGCACCGTCTTCAGCGGCAAGAACAGCCACTCGGCGGCCGGCAGCGTCGTCGAGCCGCGGCCCGAGGGTTTGCCCGCGCTCCAGGTCCAGGCCGCGGCGGCGGCATCGCGCTCGTTCAGCCGGTCTTCGGGCGGATAGCCGGCGGCGATTTCCAGCACCCCATCTTTCGGCAGCAGGATCAGAGAGCTGCCTCGGATGGTCGAGGCCACATGATGCACCACGGCCCACAGCACCTCGTCGCGGCCCGGCGCCACGGCGATCTTGCGGCTGAACTCGTAGAGGTTCAGCGTGCGCCGTGCATTGGTCTTGGCCGCCGTCACCTGACGGCGCACGCGGCTGGCAAGATTGCTGACGATGGCGGCAGCCACCAGGAAAAAGAACAAGGTCAGCAGATTCTGGCTATCGGAAACGGCAAATGCAAAGCGTGGCTCGGTGAAGAAAAAGTCGTAGCTGAGGAAGCTCGCGATCGAAGCGAAGATCGCCGGCCCCCGCCCCAGCCGCATCGCGCTCAGCAGCACCGCGATCAGGAAAGCGACCGAGATGTTGGGCAGCGGCAGCCACAGATCGATCAGGAAGCCGACCCCGGTCGCCACGGCCACGCCGGCAATGGCGATTCCATAAGGCCGCCAGTCGAACGGCTGCGGCTTCTGCGGCAAGCGCTCGATGGGTGCGGGTTCGGTTTCCTCCGCGCTCAGCAACAGAATGTCGAAAGCACCGGTCTTGTGCAGAATGCGGTCGGTGACCGAGGGGCCGCGAAACATGCGCTGCCATCCGGCACGCCGCGGTCTTCCGACGACGAGTTGGGTGCAATTGTGCTCGCGCGCATAGGTCAGCAATTCGTCGGCGACATCCTCACCTTGCAGGACTACCGTTTCGCCGCCGAGCTGCACGGCGAGGCGCATGGCCTGGGCAATCCGATCCTTCTCTGCCTCCGGCAACGCCGCGTGATGGGAGGTTTCCACATAGACGGCGACCCAGGGCGCCTTGCGCCGTTCCGATATGCGTTTGGTCGCGCGTACCAGACGCATCCCCGCCACATCGGCGCCGATGCAGGCGATGATGCGTTCCTGCGCCGGCCATGGGCCGCTGATCGCATGGGCGCGCATATAATTGACCATCTGCGCGTCGACCCGTTCGGCGGCCTGGCGCAAAGCCAGTTCGCGCAGCGCCGTCAGATTGCCGAGCGAGAAGAAGTTATGCGCCGCGCGGCGCGCCTGTTCCGGCACATAGACCTTGCCCTCGGCCATGCGCGCCATCAGGTCTTGCGGCGGCAGATCGATCAGCTCGATCTCGTCGGCAGCGGCCAGCACGCTGTCGGGGATCGTCTCGCGCACCTTGACGGTGGTGATGCGCTCGACGATGTCGTTCAGGCTTTCGATATGCTGGATATTGAGCGTCGAATAGACATCGATCCCCGCCAGCAGCAGGTCCTCGACGTCTTGGTGCCGCTTGAGATGGCTGCCGCCCGGCACGTTGGTATGGGCGAGTTCGTCCACCAGAACGAGTTTCGGATGCCGCGCCAGGATCGCATCGAGATCCATCTCCTGGAATGTCTTGCCGCGATACTCGATGGCGCGCGGGGGGATTTCATCGAGCCCATGCAACAGCGCCTCGGTCTCGAGCCTGCCGTGAGTCTCGACCACGCCGACGATCACGTCGACGCCCTCGCGCCGCCGCTCGTGGGCCGACTCGAGCATCGCATAGGTTTTGCCGACGCCCGGCGCGGCGCCGAGGAAGATTTTCAAACGGCCGCGCGCTGCCCGCCTGGCTTCGGCGAGCAGCGCGTCAGGATCGGGACGGTCGTTCCGGTCGGTGTCCGCCATGCTTCAAGTATAGCCGATCAGTCCGCGCCTTTCTTGAGCGCATCGAGGGCGAGGTTGAGCTTCAGCACATTGACCCGTGGTTCACCGAGGATACCGAAAATCCGGCCGTCGATATGGTCCTGCACCAAAGCCCGCACGGCCCCCTCATCCAACGCGCGCGCCTTGGCGACACCGGACACTTGGTAGAGCGCGGCAGCGGGCGTGATGTCGGGGTCGAGGCCGCTGGCGGAGGCGGTGACCAGATCGACCGGCACCTTGTTCTCGGCGGTCGCGTGCCAGGTGCCACCCGCATCGCCCTTCACACGGTCGGCCAGGGTTTGCGAGGTCGGGCCGAGATTCGAGGCCATCGAGTTCGACGCATCATAGGGTGTCGAGCCGTTGACCATCTTGCTGGGGTCCTTCGGATCGGGTACCGAACCGGTGATCGCCGAGGGGCGGCCATGGAAGTATTTCGGATCGGTAAAGTTTTGACCGATCAGTTCCGAACCGATCACCGTGCCGTCCTTCTCGATCAGGCTGCCATTGGCCTGGTGCGGGAACAGTACCTGGGCGATGCCGGTCATCCCGAGAGGGTAGAGGAGCCCCGTGATGACCGTCATCACGACGATCATCATCACGGCGGGGCGGAGTTGGGCGAGCATCATGACGGGTACTCCCTAGGCCAGGCCCAAAGCGGTGACGGCGAGATCGATGGCTTTGATCCCCGCGAAGGGAACGATCAGGCCGCCAAGGCCATAGACGAAGAGATTGCGGCGCAGCAGCGTGGCGGCGCTGGCCGGACGGTATTTCACGCCACGCAGGCTGAGCGGGATCAGCGCGATGATGATCAGCGCGTTGAAGATGATCGCCGACAGGATCGCGCTTTCCGGCGTTCTCAGATGCATCAGGTTCAGCACGCCGAGCTGCGGATAGAAGGCAGCGAACATCGCCGGGATGATGGCGAAATACTTGGCCACGTCGTTGGCGATCGAGAAGGTGGTCAGCGCACCGCGCGTCATCAGCAGTTGTTTGCCGATGGCGACGATCTCGATCAGCTTGGTCGGGTCGCTGTCGAGATCGATCATATTGCCGGCCTCGCGCGCGGCCATGGTGCCGGTGTTCATCGCCACGCCGACATCGGCCTGGGCGAGCGCCGGCGCGTCATTGGTGCCGTCGCCGCACATGGCAACCAGCTTGCCGTCGGCTTGTTCCTTGCGGATCAGGGCCAGCTTGTCCTCGGGCGTCGCTTGGGCCAGGAAGTCGTCGACGCCGGCCTCGGCGGCGATGGCGGCGGCGGTCAGCGGGTTGTCGCCCGTGATCATCACGGTACGGATGCCCATCTGGCGCAGTTCGTTGAAGCGGTCGCGGATGCCGCCCTTCACGATGTCCTTGAGATAGATCACGCCGAGCACGCGGCCATCGGCCGACACGGCCAACGGCGTGCCGCCCGACTTCGCGATGCGCTCAACGACGGCCTGCAACGCGGCGGGCTTGGTCTTGGCCTGGGCCAGGATCGCATCCACCGCGCCCTTGCGGATCGAGCGGCTCTTCAGATCGACGCCGCTCATCCGTGTCTGGGCGGAGAAGGGCACGAAGCGCGCATCGGCCGGCGCTGTGTCCTGCGCATCGAAGCCATAGCGGTCGCGCGCGAGGGTGACGATCGAGCGACCTTCCGGTGTCTCGTCGGCGAGCGAGGAGAGCAAAGCCGCCTCGGCCAGTTCGCGCTCATTGGTGTCGGGCAGGGCGATGAACTCGGCGGCTTGGCGGTTGCCCAGCGTGATCGTGCCGGTCTTGTCGAGCAGCAGCGTATCGACATCGCCCGAGGCCTCGACCGCGCGGCCCGACATGGCCAGCACGTTGAAGCGTACGAGGCGGTCCATGCCCGCGATGCCGATGGCCGAGAGCAGTGCGCCGATCGTGGTCGGGATCAAGGTGACGAAAAGGGCGATCAGCACCACCGCGGAGACCGCGCCGCCGGCATAGTTCGCGAAGCTCGGGATCGTCACGGTGGCGAAGACGAAGATGATCGTCATGCCGGCCAGCAGGATGTTGAGCGCGATCTCGTTGGGCGTCTTCTGGCGCACAGCGCCTTCCACCAGCGCGATCATGCGGTCGAGGAAGGTCGAACCGGGCGCGGCGGTGATCTTCACTTTCAGCCAGTCGGAGATGACGCGGGTACCGCCCGTGACGGCCGACCGGTCGCCGCCGCTTTCGCGGATCACGGGCGCCGACTCGCCGGTGATAGCCGACTCGTCGACGCTGGCGCTCCCTTCAATCACCTCGCCCTCGCGCGGGATCAGGTCGCCGGTTTCCACCAGTACGCAGTCGCCGGGGCGCAGCTTCGCGGCGGGCACGGATTCCGTCTTCGGGTTGTCGAGCGCGAGCAGGCGCTTGGCTACGGTGTCGGTGCGCATCTTGCGCAGCGTGTCGGCCTGAGCTTTGCCACGGCCTTCGGCAACCGCTTCGGCGAAATTGGCGAAGAGCACGGTGAACCAGAGCCAGGCCGTGATCTGGCCCGAGAACAGCGGGCTGGTGCCGACCACCGTGCCGGTGCCTGTCACCAGATCACGGATGAAGAAGATCGTG
>CAZNZI010000436.1:0-4902 GCA_964577475.1 uncultured Rhodospirillaceae bacterium | reverse complement strand
CCAGCGCTCGCCCACCACGGTGGTGCGCTCCGAGACGTTGATGGAGCTCGGCTTCGGCCCGCTCTATTCGGAAGAAGCCGTGGCGCGCGGCATCGATGTCGACAAGGCCGACCTGATCGCCGCCTCGATGCCGTATCGGCTTCTGCCGATGATCCAGGTGCCGCTCTACAAGAAGATCCGGGAGCGCGACGCCGGTTTCTACGCGGCGCTGCGCCAGTCCGGCATGCTGCTCGATTTCGGCGAGGACGAGTCGGGCCTGATGCTGAAGGCCATGCGCACCGGCGCGGGCTATTACATCGATGTCGGCGGCTCGCAGCTGATCGCCGACGGCAAGATCAAGGTGAAGGCGCCGGTCGAGGTGAAGGAAATCCACGCGCACAGTGTCGCCTTCACCGACGGCACCGTCATGGACGTCGACCTGATCGTCTACGCCACCGGCTACCGGCCGATGAACGAATGGGTGGCGCAGATGGTGTCGCGCGAGGCGGCCGACCGCATCGGTCCCAACTGGGGCTACGGCTCCGGCGTGCGCGGCGATCCGGGTCCTTGGCTCGGCGAACAGCGCAACATGTGGAAGCCGCTCGCGCACCCGAACATGTGGTTCCATGGCGGCAACCTGGCGCTCTCGCGCTTCCACTCGCTGCATGTGGCCTTGCAATTGAAGGCCCGTATGGAGGGGATTCCGACACGGGTCTACAGCCCGGCGTGATGGAAACCGCATCACCTCCCGATTCTTGAGTATGGCACCGCGCGGCTAGTCGATTGATTCGCCACGCAGTCGATTTCGTCCCTTGCAGGTGCATCGAGCGCCCGCCGTCACAGTCGTAAAGCCTTCTCTCCGTTACACTTCCTCGCTACAGTCGAAGGGCAGGCAAAACGCCTGACTCGTCTGGGACGGGGGATGGAGAAGATGCATCCAGTGCAAAACTGCACGATGTGGGGGCTTCGTTGGGGGGCCGGCATCGTCTCTTGCAAGTCCGCTTCCGCCACCATCACGGCGGGGCGCTGACCATGTTCACCACGCCCCGCGATTTCCGCTCCGTCCGCGCCACGGTGGTCGAGGGCAATTCGCATCTGCGCAGCGACATGCGCCTCGCGCTGCTCGAAAAGGGCATCCGCGAACCCACCACCCACCGCAGTGTCGACTCGTTCATGGAACAGGCCGGGCGCGACATGCTCGACCTCGTCGTCTGCGACACCGACACTTTCGAAGGCGGTTTCGTGCCCGCGCTCCAGCGTATCCGCCAGAACGCGCTGGGCGGCAACCCGTTCGCCGTGGTGATCGCCACGGTGGGCGATGCCAGTCTCGATTCGGTGCAGACCGCGCTCAACGGCGGCGTCGACGATCTGATGAAGAAGCCGGCCGCCGCCAAGACCGTGGTCGACCGCATCGATCATCTGGTGCGCGAGAGGAAGCCTTTCATCGCCACCCGCCACTATGTTGGGCCCAGCCGCACGGCGCTGCTCGGTGGTGCCGCGGAAGACGGCGAACTGATCGCCGTGCCCAACACGTTGCGCGCCCGCGTCGTCCACAAGGCAACCGATACGGATGTGAAGCGCGCCGTGGCCCAGGCGGCGATCGATCTGAAAGAGAAGATCAGCGAGCATCCGCTGGCGGCGATCGAACGGCTGATCCGCCGGGCCGCGATCATCCGCGGCGCCGGCGAGGTCGAATTGATCCGCCATTTCGCCGATCTCCAGGCGCTCAGCATAGAGATGAGCGGCCACTACCGCAGCGCCGGCTTCCCCCATATCGCCGATCTGGCCAAGGCGCTCGCCAAACTCGCCCGCCGCATCGGCCAGCAGCAGCCACCCGAACCCACCCAGACCGACCGTGACCTGCTCAACCAGCTCGGCACGGTCATCAAAGGCGCGATGGGTTCCGCCGAAGGCTCGAAAGCGACGATCCAGGAGATCGCCGCGATGGTCGACCGCTATGCGGGCGGCTCAGCGGTCAGGGTGGCGACGTATCATTGAGAGACGTCGTCTCTTAGGCCTGTCGGCGCCGAGAGAATAGCGCGGTAGCTCCAGCGCCGATCAAGGCGCCGGCAATTACGCCGACAATATTGATTACACGATCGTTCCATTTTTCATTTTTGGTCTCCTCGACCAAACGGCGCTCCTTGATGCTCGCTAAGACCTTCCTTGCCGCCTCGAAGGACGGCGAACAACTGCGGACGCAATAACCCGCAAGAGCGCCTTCGAGACTGATCAGCTTGTAAATGTCGTCGTCGCGAATCTGGTTGAGGAACCAAGCGGTCGTTTCATCAATTTGTTCGCCTGGTGAACGGGCAGCGAGCTGGTTGATTATGGTTTCGTTTTCACAGCAAGGCGGGATGGGGACGATTTGAGCATCTGCGCGAGACAACATTGCCACCATCACGGCGATCAGAATAGATCCGCCAAAAGCCTCAAGAGGCGTTCTGAATTTCCTAAAGTTCATGTGAGTTACTCACCATACTATGCTGAATATATATAGTATTGATGGTGATACTGATACGACAAGGTCGAAACTTCTCAGACGGAGATGTATGCCGACCGTCGGAAGAGGCAAGACGAAAGCCTGGCTTCGTCCTCACGCATACGCCCCCAGCGCCGCCGCGTCGGGGTCGAGCCACTGGCGGTGTCCCGTGAAGTGTTCCGCCATCATGTCGATGAACACGCGCACCTTGGCCGAGACGTGGTGGCGGTGGGGATACACCGCGCTGATGGCGAATTCGGCGCCGCGGTAATCGGACAGCAGGCGCACCAGGCGGCCGGCGGCGAAGTCGTCGGCGGCGATGAAGCTCGGCGCCATGATGATGCCGCGGCCGTTGATTGCCATGTAGCGCAGGGCTTCGGCGCTGCCGGTCACCATGTTGCCGCTCACGCGCACCGAAGCGGGTGCGCCGCCCGGGGCCTCGAAATGCCAGTCCGAACCGAACGGATAATAGGCATAGCGCATGCAGTTGTGCTGCCGGAGATCATCGAGCGTGCGCGGCGCCGGATGGTTTTCCAGATACGAGGGCGAGCAGGCGAGGAAGTGTCGCCAGGGTGACAGCCGCCGCACGATCAGCGTCGCCTCGGGCGAGTGCATGGTGCGGATCGCCACGTCGTAACCGTCCTCGACCAGGTCCGCCATCCGCTCGCCGATCTGGAGATCGATCGCGGCTTCGGGATGCGCCTTCAGGAACCCGTCCATCACCGGCAGCAGGTACCGCACGATATGGGTGCTGGTATAGACGCGCAGGGTGCCGCGCGGCGCCGATTGCTGGGCGCCGGCCACCTGATCGGCCTCGGCCAGCTCGGCCAGGATCTGGACGCAGCGGTCGTAATAGGCTTTGCCCGTATCGGTCAGGCTGATGCGCCGGGTGGTGCGGTTGAGCAGTCTTGCGCCGAGATGATCCTCGAGCGCCTTGATATGGTTGCTGACCATCTGCACCGACATGCCCAGCCGGCGCGAAGCCGCTGAAAAGCCTTGGCTTTCCACCACCCGGACAAAGGCATTGATACTGGAGAGACGGTCCATGGGGTACCTCGATTATCCAGTATAAATGGATAATCATTCCCCAAGAAGCCAGATTATCAGTTTCGCTGCACTGCCGCATTCTCACCCCACGGCGCCTTTTAGGGCCGGCAAGGCTGAGGAGGTTGTGATGGCTGGACTGACGGAGACGGCAAACGGCGGAGCGGTTGGCGTAGGTGCGGGGCACTTCGTTCCCGCCAGGAAGACGGTGAAGCGCGCGGCCCTCGCGGCGGCGCTGCTGGCGGGCACGGCGCTCGCCGCCGACTACGGTTACAAATACTGGACGGTCGGCCGCTTCCTCGAATCGACCAACGACGCCTATGTGCAGGCCGATTACACGACGATTGCGCCCAAGGTCTCGGGCTACATCGCGGATGTGCTGGTGCAGGACAACCAGCATGTGAAGGCGGGTCAGGTGCTCGCGCGCATCGACGACCGCGACTTCAAGACGGCGCTCGACCAGGCGCGCGCCAATGTCTCGGGCGCCGAAGCGGCCATCCGCAATTTCGATGCGCAGACCCAGTTGCAGCGTTCGATCGTCGACCAGGAGAAGGCGGCGATCACCGCCACCGAAGCCTCGCTCAAATTCGCCCAGCAGGATTTTGTTCGCTACCGGGATCTGAAGAACGACGGCTTCGGCACGGTCCAGCGCGCCCAGCAGGCCGAGGCCAGCCTGACCGAAAAGTCGGCGCAGTTGCAGCGCGACCGCGCGGGCCTCCAGGCCGCACTCAGCAAGAACAGCGTGATCGAGACCGATCGCGCCAAGGCCGTCGCCGCGCGCGACCAGGCCGAGGCGGCGGTGCGCCAGGCCGAACTCAACCTCTCCTACACCACGATCACCGCGCCGGTCGACGGCACGGTCGGCGCGCGCAGTCTGCGCGTCGGCCAGCTTGTCCAGGCCGGCACGCAGTTGATGGCGGTGGTGCCGCTGCATGCGGTCTATGTGGTCGCCAACTTCAAGGAGACCCAGCTCACCCATGTGCGCAATGGTCAATCCGTCGCGCTGCAGGTCGACGGCTTCCCCGATGAGAAGGTGACCGGCCATGTCGACAGCCTGTCGCCGGCCAGCGGTCTCGAATTCGCGCTGCTGCCGCCCGACAACGCGACCGGCAACTTCACCAAGATCGTGCAGCGCATCCCGGTGAAGATCGCCCTTGCCGACGGCGCGCTCGACGGTCTGCTGCGGCCTGGCATGTCGGTCGAGGCCACGGTCGACACGCGGCCCGCCACCGTCCTGGTCCAGTAACGCCGCATCGGTCGCTTCAAGGCGTCATTGCGAGCGAAGCGAAGCAATCCAGGGCCAAGGGAAAATCCTGGATCGCCACGTCGCTCCGCTCCTCGCGACGACGGCAGCGCAACGGATCGGCTCCAGACTATTCGATGAAGGTGCAATCATG
>CAZNZI010000435.1:0-2076 GCA_964577475.1 uncultured Rhodospirillaceae bacterium | reverse complement strand
GTCGCCCATATCGAAAGCTTCGGCGGCCATATCGACTCGACCGCGCGCCTGCTCGACGCCGCCGTCGATCCCAACGAGACCTTGGTCTTCGCGCTTTTGGGCGACCACCCGGTCAGCTATCGCGTCGGCGCGGCCGGTTTGCATTGGGCCAGCAACAGTCTCGCCGTCCTGCTCGCCGCCCGCGCCGCGGGTGTAAGCCCCGATGTCGCGGGCAAAGCCTTGGCGACGATGGCCGCACCCAAGGGCCGCGGCGCGCGCCAGAGTCTTGCCTGGCGCGAGGGCCGGATCGAATTGATCGACGATTCCTATAACGCGAGCCCGGCTTCGATGCGGGCCGCCATCGCCGTTCTGGCGGCGGGCAAACCGGGCAAGCACGGCCGCCGCGTCGCCGTCGTCGGCGACATGCTCGAATTGGGCGACACCGCGCCGCAACTCCATGCCGGTCTGGCCGACGCCTTCAACGAGCGCGCCATCGACCTGGTGATCACCGCAGGCCCCTTGATGCGCAATCTGCACGATGCGCTGCCCGAGTCGCGCCGTGGCGGCCATGCCGCCAATGCGGATGAAGCGGCGACGCTGGCGGCGCAGATGCTGCGCGCGGGCGACCTGGTGATAGTGAAGGGCTCGGCCGGCAGCCGCATGGGCCGCGTGGTCAAGGCGATCGAAGAACAAGCGGGACGCAAAGGCTAAGAACGAATGCTCTACAACCTCCTCTCCCCGCTGGCAGACCAGGGCGCCTTCTTCAACCTGTTCCGCTACATCACCTTCCGCACCGGCGGCGCGATGGTGACGGCGCTGGTCATCGCCTTCCTGATCGGGCCCGCGCTGATCCGCTGGCTGCGCCGCTACCAGGGCTACGGCCAGCCGATCCGCGTCGACGGGCCTGAGAGCCATCTGCTGACCAAGAAGGGCACGCCCACCATGGGCGGCTTCTTGATTCTGATCGCCACCGTTCTGTCGGTCCTGCTATGGGCCGATCTCTCGAACGGCTATGTCTGGATCGTGCTGATGGTGACCCTCGGCTACGGGCTGATCGGCTTCCTCGACGATTTCATCAAGGTGCGCAAGCGCAACTCCAACGCGCTGCCCGGCCGCGTGAAGCTGGTTCTCGAGATCGCCATCGCACTGATCGCCGCCTGGCTGATCATGCAGAAGCAGGGTGACGTGCTCGGCAGCTCGCTGTCCGTGCCGCTGTTCAAGAACTTCCTGGTCCAGCTCGGCGTCTTCTATGTCGTGATCGGCGTCTTCGTCATGGTGGGTGCCGGCAATGCGGTCAATCTGACCGACGGCCTCGATGGCCTCGCGATCGGCCCCGTGATGATCGCCGCCTCGGTGTTCGGCCTGATCGCCTATCTGGTCGGCCATGCCGTGTTCTCGAACTACTTGCAGCTCCACCATGTGCCGGGCTCGGGCGAGCTCTCCGTGATCTGCGGTGCGCTGGTGGGCGCGGGCTTGGGCTTCCTCTGGTTCAACGCGCCGCCGGCCATGGTGTTCATGGGTGACACCGGATCGCTGGCGCTGGGCGGCGCGCTGGGCGCGATCGCCGTCGTGGTGAAGCACGAGATCGTGCTGGCGATCGTCGGCGGGCTGTTCGTACTCGAAACGGTCTCGGTGATCGTGCAGGTGGCGTCGTTCAAGCTGACCGGCAAGCGCGTCTTCCGCATGGCGCCGCTGCACCACCATTTCGAAAAGAAGGGCTGGGCGGAACCCACCGTGGTGTTCCGCTTCTGGATCATCGCCGCCGTTCTGGCGCTGGTCGGCCTGTCGACATTGAAGTTGAGGTGATCGAACACATGCCTGTGCTTCCGAGCATGGCGGGAACAACAGTCGCGGTGATGGGCCTGGGCAAATCGGGCACATCGGCCGCGCGCGCGCTTGCTGCCGCGGGAGCGACCGTCTGGGCCTGGGACGACAATGCCGATTCGCGCGCGACTGCGCAGAAGGACGGCGTGCCGCTGGTCGATCTCGCGAGCGCCGATCTCGGCCAGGCGCGCATGGTGATGTGGAGTCCCGGTATCGCCCACACCCATCCCAAGCCGCATCCGGTGGCACAACGCGCGCAGGCGGCCGGCGTGC
>CAZNZI010000434.1:0-2346 GCA_964577475.1 uncultured Rhodospirillaceae bacterium | reverse complement strand
GGGAACGGCGGCGCGTCCGGGCTGATCGACTTGAGGTAGGCGATCAGGTTGGCGCGGTCCTGGCCGTCCGAGATGCCGGCGAAGGTCATCTTGGTGCCGGGTGCGAAGGCCGAGGGTTTCTCGATCCACTTGTCGAGGGCTTCGTAATCCCACTTGCCGCCGACCTTCTTCAGGGCGTCGGAGTAGTTGAAGCCGGCTTCAGAGGCCTTGTCGCGGCCGGCGACGCCATAGAGGTTCGGACCCACGCGGGTCGGACCGCCCTGGTTGAAGGTGTGGCAGGACGCGCATTTGGAGCTGACGCCCTCGCCCTTCTTCGCGTCGGCGGAGGCCAGACGGGCGGGGAGCGGCTTTTCGGGTTCGGCGGCCTGAGCAGCCGGAGCCGCGCCGCCACCCTTCGACGCCTCCTGCTCGACTTCGGCGGGCATGAAGGAGTCGATGATCAGGTCCATTCCCTTGATGAGCATCAGCGCGAACAGGATCCCGGCCAGAATTTTCTGCAGCGTCATGCTCATTAAAAGCTCCCCACTTCTTGTCGCACGCCCAGCCGGGCCTTTGTTCCGCCAGGCGGGAAAAAGGGTTTCAACAGTCCAACCGGCGATATAAGGTGACCCCGGTTTGGCGATTTACGGTCGCCGGTTCAACGTTATAGCCGCTGATTCCGCACCGCGCCAGACCGAAGCTCACCCTTTTTTGTTCTCGAATCGGACCATGACCAGCCAGACCAGTCCCGACCGCCGAATCGCCTTTCAGGGCGAGCCTGGAGCCTATTCCCACCTGGCCTGTATCGAGGCCTTTCCGGAGCTGGAACCCCTGCCCTGTGCGGCGTTTGAAGACGCTTTTGCGGCCGTCCAGGATGGCCAGGCGGGTCTGGCCCTGATCCCGATCGAGAACTCGGTGGCGGGCCGGGTGGCGGATATCCACCATCTGATGCCCGCATCGCGACTGCATATCATTGGCGAGCACTTCGCCCGGGTGAACCATCACCTGCTGGCCGTGAAGGGCGCCAAGCTCTCGGACATCAAGACGGTGCGCAGCCATGTGCATGCGCTGGGCCAATGCCGCAAATTCCTGCGCCAGCATAATATCGCACCCTCGGTGGCCGGCGATACCGCGGGCGCTGCCGCCGAAGTGGCGGCCAAGGGCGACAAGACCGTGGCGGCAATCGCCTCGGATCTGGCCGGGCGCATCTATGGGCTCGAGTCGCTCGCGGCCAATATCGAGGACGCCGAGCACAACACCACCCGCTTCCTGGTGATGGCCAAGGAACCGAAGGAACCGGCCCAGGACTCGGGACCGTGCATCACCACCTTCATCTTCCGCGTGCGCAACGTGCCGGCCGCTCTTTACAAAGCGATGGGCGGCTTCGCCACCAACGGCTGCAACATGACGAAGCTGGAAAGCTACCAGATCAACGGCGCCTTCACGGCCACCCTGTTCTACGCCGATGTGGAAGGCCATCCGCAGGATGTGGGCCTCCGCCATGCGCTGGACGAACTCGAATTCTTCTCGGCCGAACTCCGCATCCTCGGCGTCTATCCCGCCCATCCGTTCCGCTTCAAGGCGCGCAACGCCGCGCTGGGGTAAGGCGGGCAAAGGACATTGAGACAGCTTCCCTTCTCCGCCCTTGGGGGCGGAGAAGGACAGGATGAGGTGGGGGATGCCTCCACGTCCACGAACGGTGACCGCGAGACGCTTACGCCGTAACGCTACGGATGTAGAACATTTGTTCTGGCGCGCGCTCCGCGAGGCGTTCCCTGATCTGCGCTTTCGTCGACAACATCCAATCGGCAATCGCGTTGCCGACTTCGCCTGTCCCGCCCGTAAGCTGACAATCGAATTGGATGGCGGTCAACACGATGCGCAATCTGTTGCCGATCAGCGTCGTACGGATGAGCTTGCCGAATATGGCTACCGCGTCATTCGGTTCTGGAACAATGAAGTCACCGGAAATTTGGCTGGCGTGCTCGAAGCCATCCGGCTCGAGTTGGAGCGCCGCCCCACCTCACCCAACCCTCTCCGCCCCTAAGGGGCAGAGAGGGCTTAAGCTACACCATCCCCTTTGCCTGCATGTGGGCCAGCAGGCCGCGGACGCCGCGTTCGATCTGGTCGCGGACGGGATCGAAGCCGGCCGCGTCGCCGTAATAGGGATCGGGCACGTCGGGCGGATCGCCGGGCGAGAAGTCCATCAGCAGATGAATGCGATCGCGCGCCGCAGCGGGTGCACGCTTGCGCAGGATCGTCATGTGGCCGCGGTCCATCGCGATGATCACGTCGAAAGTGTCGAAGTCATCGGCGTCGACCTGGCGCGCGCGCTGTTCCGAGATGTCGATGCCGCGGCGCTTGCCG
>CAZNZI010000433.1:0-3574 GCA_964577475.1 uncultured Rhodospirillaceae bacterium | reverse complement strand
GATCGGCCGCCGCGTCCTCGACCGCGTCCTGCGGACGATCGGGGGCAGTGTCTATCCGCCGCGCGGCGACCGTCTCGATCGTCTCTGGTCCGAAATGCGGTCCGGCCTTGCGAAGCGGCGCAGCCTGGGGGGGTGTTTCGTGACGCCCGTCCGCGACGGCTGGGTGGTCCAGCGCGAGCCCGCCGGCATGGCGCCGCCGGTCGCGTGCGGGGCGGGGCGGGCCGTCCGCTGGGACGGGCGCTTCACGGCCATTGTGAACGGCCCGGGGCGGCTGCGGCTGGGTGCCCTGGGGCAACAGGGCTGGCTGACCGTCAAAAATCAGGTCAATCCCGGCCCGATTCCGGCCGCCGTGGCGCCGACCCTGCCGGCACTCCTGGACGGCGCGGGAAACCCTGCGGCGATCCCTCATTTACAATGGCAAAAAAGGGGCTTTGATGGCCTATCGATGGTGGACTTGGCCTTTGTCCCCAACAGCCCGTTGACGGGCGGCCTTGTCTGGCATCACGCCAGCACTATGTGTTAACGTACAATACTAATTTCCGGTCGCCGGGGAGAACCGCGGCAGGGGCCGGACGCCCAAGAGGTCACAGTAATGAATTTCAGCAAGAACCTGGTGTTGTGGATCATCATCGCCGTCCTGCTCGCGGCGCTGTTCAATCTCTTCCAGAGTTCGACGTCTCAGCACAGTTCGGCCGGGTATGCGTATTCCGACTTCCTGACCGAAGTCGAGAACGGCCGCGTTGCCGATGTGACGATCCAGGGCGAATCGATTTCCGGCCACTTCACCGACGGCCGTTCCTTCACCACCTTCGCGCCGGCCAACGACACGCTGACCGTGCCGAAGCTGCGCACCGCCAATGTGCGCATCTCGGTCGCGCCGAAGAGCGAAGAGAGCCAGACCTTCTGGGCCTACATCCTGAACTGGATGCCGATGCTGCTGATCTTCGGCGCATGGATTTTCATCATGCGCCAGATGCAGTCGACCGGCGGCAAGGCGATGGGCTTCGGCAAGTCGCGTGCGCGCATGCTGACCGAGAAGACCGGCCGCGTCACCTTCGAGGACGTGGCGGGCATCGCCGAGGCCAAGCAGGAACTGGAAGAGATCGTCGAGTTCCTGAAGGACCCGCAGAAGTTCCAGCGCCTGGGCGGCAAGATCCCGAAGGGCTGCTTGCTGGTCGGCCCGCCCGGCACCGGTAAGACGTTGCTGGCCCGCGCCATCGCCGGCGAGGCCAATGTGCCGTTCTTCACCATCTCGGGTTCCGACTTCGTCGAAATGTTCGTCGGCGTCGGTGCGAGCCGCGTCCGCGACATGTTCGAGCAGGGCAAGAAGAACGCGCCCTGCATCATCTTCATCGACGAAATCGACGCGGTCGGCCGCCATCGCGGCGCCGGCCTCGGCGGCGGCAACGACGAACGCGAACAGACCCTCAACCAGTTGCTGGTCGAGATGGACGGCTTCGAATCGAACGAGGGCGTCATTCTGATCGCCGCCACCAACCGCCCCGACGTGCTCGATCCGGCGCTGCTGCGTCCCGGCCGTTTCGACCGCCAGGTCGTGGTGCCGAACCCCGACATCCTGGGTCGCGAGAAGATCATCCGTGTCCATATGCGCAAGGTTCCCCTGGCGCCGGATGTCGATCCCAAGACCATTGCGCGCGGTACCCCCGGTTTCTCGGGCGCGGATCTCGCCAACCTTGTCAATGAGGCCGCTCTGCTGGCCGCCCGCGTCGGCAAGCGCGTGGTGACCATGACCGAGTTCGAGGCCGCCAAGGACAAGGTGATGATGGGCGCCGAGCGCCGCTCGATGGTGATGACCGAGGAGGAGAAGCGCCTCACCGCCTATCACGAGTCGGGCCATGCGATCGTCGCGCTGCATGAAGAAGAGTCCGATCCCATCCACAAGGCCACCATCATCCCGCGCGGCCGTGCGTTGGGCATGGTGATGCGCCTGCCCGAAGGCGACCGCATTTCGGTCTCGCGCGCCAAGCTGAAGGCCGATCTGGCCGTCGCGGCGGGCGGGCGTCTCGCCGAGGAGATGATCTTCGGCGTGGAGAAGATCACCACCGGTGCCTCGTCGGACATCAAGATGGCGACCGACATCGCGCGCCGCATGGTTACCGAATGGGGCATGAGCGACAAGCTCGGTCCGCTGACCTATGGCGAGAACGAGCAGGAAGTCTTCCTGGGCCATTCCGTCGCGACCCACAAGAACATCTCGGAAGCCACGTCGAAGACGATCGATGAGGAAATCCGCGTCATCGTCGACAGCGCCTTCACCCGCGCGCGGCAGACGCTGACCGACCATCTCGATCAGCTTCACATCCTCGCCAAGGCGCTGCTCGAATTCGAGACGCTCTCCGGCGAAGAGATCAAGGCGCTCTTGCGCGGCGAGCCGATCGTGCGCGAGCCTTCGAGCCCGAACCAGGAGCCGCCGACCAAGCCGCGCGAGACCAGCGGCCGCCGGTCGTCGGTGCCGACCTCCGGTGTTGCCGGCCAGCCCGGTTTCGGAACCGGACCCGAGCCGCAGCCGGGTGCGTGAGCGCACCACTCTCAGCTTGTCATTGCGAGGAGCAAAGCGACGAAGCAATCCAGTGCCGCAAACCTGGATCGCTTCGCTTTCGCTCGCGATGACGTGTCTTTCGGATTGATTTGATGACACGCAAACTCTTCGGCACCGATGGGGTGCGCGGCACCGCCAATATCGAGCCGATGACGGCCGAGACCGCGATGCGGATCGGCATGGCTGCCGGCCGCCACTTCACCCGCGGCGACCACCGCCACACGGTGGTGATCGGCAAGGACACGCGCCTCTCGGGCTATATGCTCGAACCTGCGCTGACAGCGGGGTTCATCTCGGTCGGCATGGATGTGCTGCTGCTGGGCCCGCTGCCGACGCCGGCGGTGGCGACGCTGACGCGCAGCATGCGCGCCGATCTCGGCGTGATGATCTCCGCCTCGCACAATCCGTTCGAGGACAACGGCATCAAGCTGTTCGGCCCGGACGGCTACAAACTCTCCGACGAGGTCGAGGCCGAGATCGAACGGCGGATGGAGAACGGGGTGCACGACCATCTGGTGCCCTCGGCCCATCTCGGCCGTGCGCGGCGCATGGACGATGCCATCGCGCGCATCATCGAGGTCAGCAAGAACACCTTTCCGCGCGGATTGCGGCTCGATGGGCTGAAGATCGTGGTCGATTGCGCCCATGGCGCGGCCTATCGCGTGGCGCCCGCAGTGTTGTGGGAGCTGGGCGCCGAGGTGATCAAGATCGGTGTCGATCCCGATGGGTTCAACATCAACAAGAACTGCGGTTCGCTCTACACCGATCTCATGCGCAAGACGGTGGTGGAGAAGGGCGCGCATCTCGGCATCGCGCTCGACGGCGACGCCGACCGCGTGGTGCTGTGCGACGAGAAGGGCGGGCTGATCGACGGCGACCAGTTGCTCGCGATGATCGCGCGCTCTTGGCAGGCCTCGGGCAAGCTCACGGGCAAGGGCATCGTCGCGACCGTGATGTCGAATCTCGGTCTCGAGAAATATCTCGCGAGCCTGGGGCTCTTGCTCATTCGCACCG
>CAZNZI010000432.1:0-5382 GCA_964577475.1 uncultured Rhodospirillaceae bacterium | reverse complement strand
GCTCATCAGCACCCGCGCCACCTCCGGCTTGGGCGTGGTCTCGGGCTCGGCCGGGTTGCCGTCCTCGTCCACCGCCGCGAAGTGGCGGCCGTGCAGATGCACGCTTGCGTCCTCGCGCGCCAGAACGGTGTTGGGCACCGTGCCGGCCGCTACCAGGATCGATTTGGCTGGCAGCACATGCGTGCCACCTTCGGCATCGGCCACGCGCAGGCCGCGCGCCATGCCGTAGTCGTCGATCTCGACCCCTTGCGGCGACAGACGCTCGGCGAAGCGGATGCCTTCCTCCAGCGCTTTCGCCACTTCCTCGTGGTTGCGCGTATAGGCGGGCGATTCGATCAGCAGGCGGCGATAGGCGATGGTGGCGCCGCCCCAGCTTTGTAAGAGTTCGATCAGCTTGGGCGCGCGGCCTTCCTTGGCGGCCGCTTCGCGCTCGGCGCGGATCGCGCGGCCATGGGCCAGGAATTCCTCGGCGACGACGATGTCGGGCAGGGTGAAGCCTGCGCGCACCGCCGCCTCGCCGCGCTCGGCCACCAGCGTCTCCCAGCGCGTCAGGAACTTTTCGACCTGCACGGGGTAATAGGCCAGCGCTTCGGTGGCGGTATCGACCGCGGTCAAGCCGCCGCCGATCACGACGACCGGCAGGCGCAGTTGCAGATTGGCCAAGCTGTCCTTGCGCGCGGCACCCGTGAGCTGCAGCGCCATCAGGAAGTCGCTGGCCTGGCGCACACCCGGCGCCAGGTTGTTGGGCATGTCGATGATGGTCGGCTTGCCCGCACCCAGGCACAGCGCCACGTGATCGAAGCCCATGGCGAAAGCCTGCGCGAGCGTGATCGTGCTGGCCAGCCGCACGCCGCCGATCATCAGGAATTCGGCGCGACGCTCCAGCAGCAGGCGCATCACCTTCAGGAAGTTCTTGTCCCAGCGGACGGTGATCCCGTACTCGGCGACGCCGCCGAACCCGGCCATCACGCGCTCGGACAGGTTCTCGCCGATCTCATCCATGCTCTGGATCGCACGGAACTTCACGCGCTTGCCGGAGGCGTCGATGCCAGAGATGTCGGCGGGCAGCGGCTCGATCTTCAGCCCGTCGATCGCCACCACCGCATGGCCCTGGTTCATCAGGTGATGGGCCAACGTGATGCCCGCCGGGCCAAGGCCCGCCACCAGCACCGTGCGGCCGCTCGGCAGCTTCGGCACCGGGCGGCGCAGGTCGAGCGGGTTCCAGCGCGTCAGCAGCGAATAGATTTCGAAGCCCCAAGGCAGCGCGAGGATGTTCTTGAGGATGTGCGTCTCGGCCTGCGGGATATCGACCGGGTCGCGGCCGCCGGCGGAATAGATGCACGCGGTCATGCAGTCGTTGCAAATGCGGTGCCCGGTGCCGGCCACCATCGGATTGTCGATCACGGCGAAGGCGAGCGCGGCCAAGCTCAGGCCCTGTGCCTTCACCTCATGCATTTCCGAAATACGCTCTTCCAGCGGGCAGCCGGTCAGGGTGGTGCCCAGCGCATTCTTGGCAAATGCTCCGGTCTTGTCCTTGCTGCCCTTCGAGCAGCTGTCCTTCTTCTGGTGATGGCAGAAGATGCAGTAATGCACCTCGTCCATCGCATGGGTCAGGTCGGCGCCGGGATCGGTCAGGGCGAAGCCTTCGCGCTGGCGCCACTCGTCGGCGTCAAACGTGAACTGCGCCGTGCCGTGTTCGTTGACGGTGTGCACCGGCACCAGCGCCTTGGGGTCGCGCTTATGCGGCTGTTTGAACAGCCGCCCGTGCTTGTGCTTCTTCTTGCCCGCCGGCGCATAGAGCGCCCAGGCGGCATAGCGCGCAAAGGTGTCGAGTTCGGAGCTGTTGGCGTCTTCGTTCTCAAGCAGCGTGGCCACACGCTTCGCAAACATCATCTCGTCCCATGCGCCGCCGAGCAGGACCGAGATTTCGGTGTCGAGCACATCGCCGTCGAGCGCGGAGGCCGCATCGGGCGTGAGGGCCTTCGCTGCGCGGCGCTGCACGAACAGGCGCTTGGCGGAATAGAGCGGCGCGAGGGCGTTTTGCGCTTCGGCCTGGGCGGCCAGTTCCTTCGCGACACCGAACAGCGCGCCGACGAATTCCTCGGCATGGGGCGCGACGGCGAGTAGTAGATCGGCTTCGTCGCGATAATCGGCCGGCGGCGTCGCGCGCGCGGCGATCAGACGGTCATGGAGGGCCGAATCGTTTTTCGCCAGGGCGGCCAGGAACGCCGCGTCGATCTTGAGCAACCCGTCGCGCTGATAGAGATCGTCAAAGCGGATAGAAAAGCCGAGCGCCGGCTCGGCTGTCGCCACACCCATTCACGGTCCTCGTAAAATCACCGCGGCAGCGGCGAAAAAAGCCCCTGTCCCCAGGGCGCGAAGGCACTCTATATAACGTCTAGCCCCAGCGGGTTCCAGCGTTTTAGCCCGGTTAAATCGGGTAATAGTCACATTATTTCTATGTAAATAGGCCGACTACCTAGAGGCCTGTAAGGATTAGGAAATGCGGTACGAGGAAGCGCGCGCGGCGATGCCGGCCGGCAGGCGCGCGGTGGGCCGGTGGCTCTTGGTGGTGGCGGGAATGACCTTTGTGATGGTCATCCTGGGCGGTGCAACCCGGCTCTCGGGTTCGGGCCTCTCGATGGTCCATTGGCAGGTGCTCCACGTCCTGCCGCCGCTGAATACTGCCGAGTGGCAGCAGGCTTTCGCCGACTACCAGCAATCGCCGCAGTATCAGCTCGTCAACGCGGGCATGACCTTGGCCGGTTTTCAGAACATCTTCTGGCTCGAATATATCCATCGGCTTTGGGGCCGGCTGATCGGCTTCGCCTTCCTGATCCCATTCATCTGGTTCGTGGTGCGCGGCCAACTCACGCGGCGTGACGCGCCGCGGCTCTTCGTGCTGTTCATCCTGGGCGGCCTGCAAGGCGTGCTCGGTTGGTTCATGGTGAAGAGCGGGCTCGAGGCGCGGCCCGAAGTCAGCCACTACCGTCTCGCCGCTCATCTGGTCGCGGCCCTCATTCTCTATGCGGGACTCGTCTGGTCGGCGCTGGTCTATCTCCACGCGGGCGAAGCGCCGCAGGAGAAAGTCGCGGGTGCGCGCGGTCTGCGCGGCCGGCTGATGGCGCCGCTCACCCTGATCTGCCTCACCATCCCCGCCGGCGCGCTGGTCGCGGGGCTCCATGCGGGCCTGATCTACAACACCTTCCCGCTGATGGGCGGCACGATCCTACCCGGCGATGCCTGGGCCCAGTCGCCCACCTGGATCAACTTCTTCAACAACCAGACGCTTGTGCAGTTCGATCACCGGGTGCTGGCGATCCTCACTTGGGCCGCCTGTGTCGCCGTGTGGTGGTCGTCGCGCGCGCTGCCTCTGCCGCCGCGTCAGAAACAGGCCGTCGCACTGGTGCCCGTCGTCGCCACCGCGCAAGCGCTGCTCGGCATCGCGACCCTGCTCGAAGTCGTCCCGCTCCCGCTCGCCGTCGCCCACCAGGCCGGCGCGTTCCTGTTGTTCACGTCGCTGCTGTGGGCCGTGTTTACGCTGAAGGCGGTGCGTTAGTTGCGAAACTTCGGTGCGACGCCGTAGGTGCTGCCGTTGTTATCGGTGGGCAGTCTGCTCATCTTGATATTGGCGAAGTAGACGCTCAACTCGACCAACGGGCTGAAGTGCTGGAAGTGTGCTTCCAGAACCGTGTCGCTAGTGCGCTGGAACGCACCCGGGAAACACAGCGCCACCAATTCGTCTGGCCCGCCTTTATGGATGCGCAGGGTGAAGTCCCGAATTCCGTCCTTCCAGGTGTTCGCCGTCGTCAGGATGTAGTCGACGATCGTCCCAGAGATTTCGCCATATGTGTCGCGCTTGCTTTCGTCGGCATAGAGGCGCTCGAGCTTTTTCATCGTCGCGTCCGAAGGACAAAAATCAGAAACGACCCTCTGTTTCCGGTCATGCATCTCCTGAATTCTTTGCGGGTCGCTGCCGAAATAACCGCTGTTGGTCCCGCTAGCTACAAAAGGGATGTAGCTGTGTTCGATATGGACGGTCTTTTTTGCCGGGAAAAGTTGAGTCCATTGGTACGCCACATGGACGTTCCAGTCGGGCACCGACCAGGCATCTGATCCGTCCCCATAAAGGAGCCGCGCGTTCCGCAATGCCTCAATCTGAGGTTTGGGTAAGAGCAGATTGTGTTGATCATCTGAAATGTTGCCATCGAAAGGCATCAGTGCGATCTGCTTTTCGCTCAAGCCAATCTTCTTAAGATCACCTGTTACGTCGTGTGATCCTTGCGTAGCGCGCACCAGCGTATCGAACGGGACGGTCTTACCGTCCACCAGAACCTGAAACTTCGATGGCTCGCCGTGGGCTATCACGCCTGATTCTTCTGGAGTCGCCGAGTAAGTCGGCAGGGGGAAAGTCACCGGACTGGTGATGTCCGAGTCGCTCTCGTTGATGAAATCGTAGCTGACAGTGATCTTGGCGTAGGAGATGTCCAACACCTCTCGCGCCATAGCGATGTTTTCCGTCTTTCCGACGACAATGCCGCCAGTGCCAAGAGCACCAAATCCGTCATTGGCGGAAGCCGCGGTTGCCCAGAACAGAAACGGCAGGGCGAGGATGCAGCACTTCACGAGATGGGTTCCCTACACCGCCACCTTGGCCGCGATGTGCGGGTGGGGGTCGTAGCCTTCGAGGGTGAAGTCTTCGTATTTGAAGTCGAACAGATTCTTCACCGCCGGGTTCAGCTTCATCTTCGGCAGCGGGCGCGGTGAGCGCGAGAGTTGCAGGTCGGCCTGCTCCAGATGATTGAGATAGAGATGCGCGTCGCCCAGCGTGTGGATGAAGTCGCCGGGCTCGAGCCCGCTGACCTGCGCGATCATCATCGTCAGTAGCGCGTAGGAGGCGATGTTGAACGGCACGCCGAGGAAGATGTCGGCCGAGCGCTGGTAGAGCTGGCAGGAGAGCTTGCCGTCGGCCACATAGAACTGGAACAGGCAATGGCAGGGCGGCAGCTTCATCTTCGGAATGTCGGGCGGATTCCAGGCGCTGACGATCAGGCGCCGTGAATCCGGATTCGTTTTGATCATCTTCAGGAGGTCCGCGATCTGGTCGATCGCGCCGCCGTCCGGCAGCGGCCAGGAGCGCCACTGCGCGCCATAGATCGGACCGAGATTGCCGTTCGCATCGGCCCACTCGTCCCAGATCGTCACCTTGTTCTCGTGCAGATAGGCGAGGTTGGTGTCGCCCTTCAGGAACCACAAGAGCTCGTGAATGATCGAGCGCAGATGGACTTTCTTCGTCGTGACCAGCGGAAATCCTTCCGCCAGGTCGAAACGCATCTGCCAGCCGAACACGCTGAGCGTGCCCGTGCCGGTGCGGTCGGTTTT
>CAZNZI010000431.1:0-3235 GCA_964577475.1 uncultured Rhodospirillaceae bacterium | reverse complement strand
CCTCCCGCACCATCACGTCCTTGACCCAGGTCTGCTCGAACGGGTCGGCGTGGTATTCGCGCGTGATGTGGAGGCCGCGGCGGGCGATCTTCTCGGTCAGGATCGAGCGCTTGAGCAGAAGCACGGTCGTCGTATGGGCGGCGACGCAGGCGATCGCCAGCGGCAGAAGGCCATCGATGCGGTGCGTGATTTCGAGTGCGAAGATGATGGAGGTCAGCGGCGAACGCATCGTGCCGGCCATCATCGCCGCCATGCCGACCATGGCCCAGACGCCCGGCGTGGCGATCGGGATCAGGTGGCCGGCGAGCAGACCAAGCGAGCCGCCCATCATCAGGAGCGGCGCCAGCACGCCGCCTGAGGTGCCTGACCCCAATGCGATCGCCCAGATGACCGCTTTCACGATCAGCAGACGGGCCGCACCCGACCAGGTGAGCTGGTCGTTCAGCAGCGCCGCGATCGAGTCATAGCCGACGCCCAGCGCATGGGGTTCGATCAGCCCGCCGATGCCGACGAACAGCCCGCCGATCGCCGGCCACCACATCCAATGGATCGGCAGTTTGGCGAACAGGTCTTCGCTGCCGTACACCAGTGCCGTCAGCCCGCCCGAAGCCAAGCCCGCCAAGATGCCCATTCCTGCGCAGGCGAGGAGGCCCAAGGCCGGCAAGGCATCGAAGGCTGGCATGGTGAACAGTGCGCCGGAACCGAGAATCCACGGACGGATTGCCGCCGCGACGGCACAGGCGACGGCTACCGGCACGAAGCTGCGCGGCTTCCATTCGAACAGCAGGAGTTCGACCGCCAGCAGGATCGCCGCGACCGGCGTGCCGAAGGTCGCGCACAAGCCGGCGGCGGCACCGGCCACCAGCAGCGTCTTGCGCTCGCTGCTGCTGAGATGGAAGAGCTGGGCATAAAGCGAACCGATGGCGCCGCCGGTCATGATGATCGGACCTTCGGCACCGAACGGGCCGCCGCTGCCGATCGAAATCGCCGATGAGAGCGGCTTCAGAAGTGCGACCTTGAGCTGAAGACGGCTTTTGCCGATCAGGATCGCTTCGATCGCCTCGGGGATGCCGTGGCCGCGGATCTTCTCGGAGCCGAACCGCGCCATCAGGCCGATGATCAGGCAGCCGACCACTGGAATCAGCACCGAGGCCCAACCGAGATGGAGGTCGGCGAAAGAGATCGCGTCCACGCTCGGGGTGTGACGGTAGGCGAGATTGGTGAACAGTGCGATCAGCCGCTGGAGACCCCAGGCGGCGCCGGTGGCGGCGGCACCGATTACCGCCGCCATCGCGGCCAGGATGAGAAGGCGGGGATCGGCGGTGAAATCGCGTAGCGTATCGGCGTGCACCGGGGCAGCGGGATGGGCTCCGGGCGTGTGGTCCAGATCGGGTGTGTTCACGGTGATGCCTTGTAGCGTTTAGGCGGGAAAGATTTTGCGACGCCTCCGTAGTCCCTTGGCCGCAGCGCCACAAGGGAAGAGTTCACTTGATGATCGAAATTTCATCGTTTATCGGAATCAAGTGACCGCCCTTGAATGCAGGGATATGATTCCGCACGATGCGGCATGCCATTGTGTTCACGGGAGGCTCCGTCCTTTGGCGAAATAAAGAGGTACCCTGTGGCTGACATCTTGGTGATCGAAGACGACCCGTTGATGCGTGAGGTGATCGAGATGATTTGTACCGAGGCGGGGCACGCCGTTCGGATGGTCGGTACCGGCCTCAACGGTCTGCTGGCCGTGCGACGGAAGAAGCCTGATCTGATTCTGCTCGACATGGGCCTGCCCGAGCTTGACGGCTATTCGGTCGCAAAAGAACTGCGCGGCACGGAGGGCGGGAAGGACATTCCGATTCTCGCCGTCACCGCGCATGACAGCCCGGAAGATTACGACGCCGCCTATGCGGCCGGTTGCACCGGCTTTCTCGCCAAGCCGCTCAGCGAAGAGCGGTTGCGCAACGCGGTCTCCGAGCAATTGAAAAAGAAGATGGGATAGGCTGAAGAGGATGGGATAAACGCTGTGTGATTGGCATCGCCGCCAATCCGTCTTATGTAATCAACGCAACCAAGAAGCGTCATCCGCAGAGGGATCATGGCATCGCAAGAGGTTTGGCACGGCACGACGATCCTGACCGTGCGCAAAGGTGGTCATGTCGTTGTCGCGGGCGACGGGCAGGTCAGCCTCGGCCAGACCGTGCTGAAGTCCAACGCGCGCAAGGTGCGCCGCCTGGGCGACGGTTCGGTGATCGGCGGCTTTGCCGGCGCGACGGCCGATGCCTTCACTCTGTTCGAGCGACTGGAAGCGAAGCTGGAACAGCATCCGGGCCAGCTCGTGCGTGCCTGCGTCGATCTTGCCAAGGACTGGCGCACCGACCGTTACCTGCGTCGGCTCGAAGCGATGATGGCCGTGGCCGACAAGGATACATCGCTGGTGCTCACCGGCACCGGCGATGTGCTGGAGCCCGAGGACGGCGTGATCGGCATCGGGTCGGGCGGCAATTATGCGCTGGCCGCCGCGCGGGCGCTGATCGATATCGAGGGGCTCGACGCAGAGGCCATCGCGCGCCGTGCGATGAAGATCGCCGCAGACATCTGCGTCTACACCAATGAGAATGTGATTGTGGAGAAGATATGAGCGCCGCTTTTTCGCCGCGCGAGATCGTTTCGGAACTCGACCGCTATATCGTCGGCCAGCACGATGCCAAACGTGCCGTGGCCATCGCCCTGCGCAACCGCTGGCGCCGCCAGCAATTGCCGGAAGGGTTGCGCGAAGAGGTTCTGCCCAAGAACATCCTGATGATCGGGCCGACGGGTGTCGGCAAGACCGAGATTGCGCGGCGCCTGGCGCGGCTGGCGCAGGCGCCGTTCCTCAAGGTCGAGGCGACGCGCTTCACCGAGGTCGGCTATGTCGGCCGCGATGTCGAGCAGATCATCCGCGATCTGGTCGAGGTGGCGCTCGCGATGACGCGCGAGAAGCTGCGCAAGCAGGTCGCGGCGAAGGCTGAAGTGGCCGCCGAGGAACGGGTGCTCGACGCTCTCGTGGGGGAGAATGCGCGGGCCGAGACGCGCCAGAGCTTCCGCAAGCGCCTCCGCGGGGGCGAACTCGACGGTCAAGAGATCGAGGTCGAGGTGAGCGATACGGGCGGGAGCATGTCTTCGCTCGACCTTCCGGGCATGCCCGGCGCGCAGATGGGCGTGCTCAATCTCAGCGATATGCTGGGCAAGGCCTTCGGCG
>CAZNZI010000430.1:0-2247 GCA_964577475.1 uncultured Rhodospirillaceae bacterium | reverse complement strand
GAGGATCAAGCAGAAGCGGGCCTGCGCCGGCGCGGTGCCTTCAGCCGCCGTTCGCTTCCGCCGAGACGGGCCAATCGGCGCGCGCTCTGGCGTTCTATGAGAGCTTTGAGTGCTTCCCGTATCAGACTGGATTTCTCCCTGAGGCCGGTCAGAGTCTGGGCTTTTGCTACAAGATCGTCGTCGAGGGCGAGAGTTGTCCGCATCGATTCCACTCC
This sequence comes from uncultured Rhodospirillaceae bacterium, assembly GCA_964577475.1. Classification (GTDB taxonomy): domain Bacteria; phylum Pseudomonadota; class Alphaproteobacteria; order Rhodospirillales; family Magnetospirillaceae; genus JASHSH01. Next base: position 2,032 of record CAZNZI010000430.1, on the reverse strand, counting down.
TACAAGACATCAATAATATCATCATCTGATGTCGTAATGAATGCCTCAAAAATTGGACATTTCCGATACAGCACTAGACCTTCCGGCCGATAACCGGCACACTGCCTCAAAATGAGGCGGGCATCTGACGGTTCCGCCATCGGGGGCGGGATGTTGTCGAAGAAGGTGCTGGTGTCTCTTGTGATGATGATCGTGATGGCGGTCGCCTATGGCGCCACTTTCACGGTGAACCGGCTGGCGGCGAATGCGAGCGTGCCGCCCGTCGCCTACACGTTCTGGCAGTCGATCGGTGCGGCGGTGGTGCTTCTGATCGCGCTCTCCGCGTCGGGCGACCGGATGGGCGTGACGCGGGCCCATCTCAGGGGTTATCTCTTCACCGGCCTGCTCGCGCTGGGCATTCCCGTGGTGCTGCTCACCTATATCGCGCCGAAGGTGCCGGCAGGGGCGATGACGCTGCTGCTGGCCTTGAGCCCGCCCTTCACCTACATGATCAGCATGGTCGTCGGCATCGACCGGTTCCGGCTGTTCGGCCTTCTCGGCATTCTGTTCGGCCTTGCGGGCGTGGTGGTGCTGATCGGGCCCGGCCTCGCTTTCGCCGGCGGCACGTCCTGGGAATGGTATCTGCTGGCGCTCATCGCGCCGATCCTGTTCGCCTCATCGAATGTGGCCGCGGCGATCTTGCGGCCGCCGGCCGCATCGTCGGCCTCGATGGCCTCCGGCATCTTGTTCGGTGCGGCGTTGCCGCTGATCCCGGTGATGGCGTTGACGGGTCAGATGTGGACACCGTTCCAGGCCAGCTGGGCGATGCTGCTGCCGATTCTCTATTCGATCGTCATCAACACGATCGGCTATGTGCTGTTCATCGCTGTCATCCGCCGCGAAGGCCCGACCTTCTTTTCGCAGTTCAATTATTTCGCGGTGCTCTGCGGTGTCGGCTGGAGCATGGCGGTGCTGGGCGAGGAACCGACCATCTACCTCTTCGTCGCGATGATCCTGATGTTCGTTGGCGTCTTCTGCTCGAGCTACAAGCCGAAGACAGAAGCGGTGGCCGCCGCCTCAGGCGGCGTGTGACCGAAGCCGGGGTTTTGGCCCGCTGACATAGGCGATGCACCAGATCGCGAAGCCGGAGATCGCCAGAGCCGCGCCCACCCAGCCGGTTGAGGTCCAGCCCGCCCCGCGGGCGATCGCGATGCCGCCCAGCCAGGGGCCCAACGCATTGGCCGCGTTGAAAGCGGAGTGGTTCAGCGCCGCCGCCAGTCGTTGCGCGTCATCGGCCACATCCATCAGGCGCGTCTGCAGCACCACCGCGATCGCGGCACCCGTGCCGATCAGGAACACATCGACTCCCAGCAGCCAGACATTGGACGCGACAAAGGGGAACACCGCCATCGTCGCGGCGATCCACAGCAGGAGCCCGCCCGCCGTCGGCATCAGGGCGCGCGCGGCCGCCCATGGCACCGTCAGGCTGCCGGTGGTCATGCCCGCGCCGAACAGGGCCAGAAATACGGGCACGTAACCGGCCGGCACATGGGTCACTTCGAGCAAGGTGGACGCCAGGTAGGTGTAGACGGCGAACAGGCCGCCGCCGCCGATCGCGGCCATGCCCAGCGCCAGCCAGACCTGCTTGCGGCGCAGCGCGCCGAGTTCGCTCAGCGGACTGGTCGTCGATCCGCCTTTGTCCGCCGGCGCGAAGGCGGCGATCATCAGCATGGTCAAAAGCCCGAGCACCGTGACGCCGGCCAGGCTCCAGCGCCAGCCGACCGCTTGCCCAAGCCAATTGGACGCCGGGATGCCGATCAGGGTGGACACCATCACCCCCAGCAGCACGCGCGAGACCGCATGGGCGCGGCGCTCGGGCGGCACGAGCGATGCCGCCATCAGCATGGCGATGCCGAAATAGGCGCCGTGGGGAAGGCCGCTCAGGAAGCGGAAGAGCAACATCGCGTTGTAGGTCGGCGCGAGGGCGCTGAGCGCATTGCCGATCGTGAACACGGCCATCAGCGCGAGCAGCAGTTTCCGCCGCGGCAGGCGC
>CAZNZI010000429.1:0-2925 GCA_964577475.1 uncultured Rhodospirillaceae bacterium | reverse complement strand
TGATCGGGATCATCGCGTTGCGCAGCACATGGCGCCACAAGGCGGCGCGGCGGCTCAGCCCCTTGGCCCGCGCGGTGCGCACGAAATCCTCGCGCGAGACTTCGAGCACGGCCGAGCGGGTCGTGCGTGCCAGGATCGCCGCCTGGAAGAAGGCGAGCGCGATGGCGGGCAGGATCAGCGCTTCGAGCGCATCGCCGATATCGTCATCCCAGCCCGGGAAACCACCGGCCGGCAGCCAGCCCAGCCACACGGCGAAGACCAGGATCAGCAGGATGCCGAACCAGAAAGAGGGAATGGCGATGCCCAATTGACTGAGCGCCATGATGCCGACATCGCCCGCCTTGTTGTGGCGCGCGGCGGCGAAGACGCCGGCCGAGAGGCCAAGCACGATGTTGATCACGACGGCGATCAGCGCAAGCGGCACGGTGACTTCCAGTGCATCGGTGACCACCTCGCCGGCCGGCGTGTTGTAGGCATAGCTCAGGCCGAAATCGCCCGAGACCATACCGCCGACCCAGCTCGCATAGCGTTCCACCGGCGGCCGGTCGAGGCCCAGCTTGTGCGACAGTACGTCGACCTGCTCAGGCGAAGCCTGCGGCCCCAGGATGATTTCGGCGGCGTTGCCGGGCAGGATCTCCAGCACCAGAAAAATCACGATCGACGCCGCGATCAGGGTCGCAACGAAGGTCGACAGGCGCTTGAGCAGGAAAACACTCATGGATTGCGAAAGGTTCTCACGGGGTGTCGGGTCCGCCAGAGTGGCGGGCGGCGCGCAAGGCGTCAACTTCGCCCGGCGCGGGCAGGCCATGCGCCGAATTAGGAATTCACCGCGTATTCGCCCGGTGCGATAGTGCGTCCATGGCACAGGCCATCGTAAAAGATCGTCAGGGCAATCCGATCACGGGCGGCGCGGCTTCGGCCGCCGTGCTCGACCGCATGATCTGGGACTACTACGCCTGGACCGGCGACATCCTCGGGGCTTTGGCTGGTGCACTCGCCGATGATCCCGGTTTCGTTCTCGGCCATACCGCCACGGCGACGATTCTCCAACTCGGCGGTTTCCGCGGCGATCATCCGGCCGTGGTCGAGACGCTGGCCAAGGCCGAGACGGCCGCCGCGCACGGCACGCTGCGAGAGCAGGCGCATCTGGCAATTGCACGGTCGATTGCCCTCGGCAGGTTGCGCGAAGCCGCCCGGTTGTGCGAACGCATCCTCGACGATCATCCGGTCGATGCGCTGGCGCTGCGTTACGCCACCGATCTCTATTACTACCTGGGCGATGCCAGGGGTATTCGCAACGTGGTCGGCCGCGTTCGGCCGGCTTGGCGCGAGTCCGATCCGATTTTCGGTTTCATTCTCGGCCGTCATGCTTTCGGCCTCGAAGAATCGGGCGAGCACGATGCGGCCTATGCCGTGGGACAGCGCGCGCTCGCCATCAATCCGCGCGATGTCTGGGCCACCCATGCCGTCGCCCATGTCCATGAGATGCGTGGCCGGCCGGAACAGGGGATCGCGTTTCTTGAAGGCACCCATGCCGATTGGCAAACGGGACAGTGGCTTGCTGTCCATCTCGGCTGGCATCTGGCCCTGTTCCTGATCGATGCTGGCCGTGGCGCCGAAGTGCTGGCGAAATATGACGCCTTCGTCCAACCGCGCCTCAAGATCAATTTCATCCTCGACCTGATCGACGCGGCCTCGCTGCTATGGCGGCTCGAACTGGCGGGGGTCGATGTGGGCAATCGCTGGACCGAGGTCGCGGCCATTGCCGCCGGGCGCATCGGCGAGCATGTCCTGGCCTTCAATGACCTTCATGTGGCGCTCGGCACGGTCGGCGCCAAGGATCATGCCGCTACCGCCAAGTTGATCGCGTCGATCGACCGCTATCTCGGCGAGGAAAAGGGTGACAATGGCACCATCACCGCCGATGTCGGCCGCGCTCTGGTGGTGGGGATGGAGGCGTTCGGTGCGGGGGATCATCGCCGCACCGTCGCGACTCTGTTGCCCGTGCGCGATTCCGTCGTGCGGATCGGCGGCAGCCATGCCCAGCGTGACGTGGTCGATGAGACTTTGCTCGCGGCGGCTATGTGCTGCGGCGATTGGTCCGTGGCGCGTACCCTATTGGCCGAGCGGATCAAACAGCGGCCCACGCCGCGCATGCTCAAGCTCCAGGCCCAGGTCCTGACCCATGCTCACTGACGACCAGAAGGCGCAATTCGCGAACGACGGCTATATCGTCATAGACGGATTCAAATCTGCCGATGAGATTTCCGCCCTGCGCCAGCGCGCGGGAGAGATCGTCGCCGCTTTCAATCCGCGCGACGCGAGCATCTTCTCGACCACCGATCAGACGAGGACCAGCGACGATTATTTTCTCGATTCGGGCGACAAGGTCCGCTGCTTCTTCGAGGAAGAGGCGTTCGATGCGCAAGGCCAGCTGAAGCAGGACAAGGCGCTGTCGATTAACAAGATCGGCCATGCGATGCATGATCTCGATCCTGTCTTCAATCGGTTCTCCCGCGATCCGCGCCTCGCCGGGATCGTGAAGAATCTGGGTATCGCTGAACCGCGGCTCTGGCAGTCGATGTATATCTTCAAGCAGCCGAGCATCGGCGGCGAGGTGCGCTGGCATCAGGACGCCACATTCTTCGACACCGAGCCTTCCACCGTCACGGGATTCTGGTTCGCGCTCGAGAATGCCGACCGGCAGAACGGGTGTCTGTGGGTCGAGCCGGGTGGCCATCGCGGCCCGTTGCGCGAACGCTTCTTGCGCGACGGCCGCAAAGTGAACATCGAGCCCGTCAGTGCCGCGCCCTGGCCGACCGAGGCGACCGCGGTGCCGCTCGAGGTGAAGGCGGGCGCGCTGGTGTGCTTCAGCGGCATGCTGCCGCATTACAGCGCACCCAACCGGTCAAGCACCTCGCGTCA
>CAZNZI010000428.1:0-12802 GCA_964577475.1 uncultured Rhodospirillaceae bacterium | reverse complement strand
GTTCACCAAGCGCTATCACGCGGACCAGGTCAGCGTCCACAAGAGCGCGGTCTCGGCATTCCGGCGCTACGCCAAGGGCGGCGACAATGCGGGTTTGAAGGAATGGGCCGGCAAGACCTTGCCTGCACTGGAACATCACCTGCAGATGGCCCGCGCGCTCGACAAGTAGGAGCGGCCGGAGCCGTTAGATCGCTGGCAGCTCATCCTTTAAGAGCGTTCGCCGCTCTCGAGTGCGCGGGCGCGCGATACGTCATCGAGACACTTCGCCTCATTGCCCTCGGCTTGCGCCTGCCGTGCGGCCTCCAGCAAGGCTTGAATCTGCGTGCGTTGCGCGGCGTCGGCCTTGTCGCCGCGGACCGGCCCTTGTTCCGTCTGATGAGGAATGGCGGGTGTCGTCGCCATCCGGTCTTTCGTCGAAGGCTCGATCACGCGGCTCGGCGGGTCTTGGTTTGGCTTTATGACACCGTTCGATCGCGACAAGTCCTGGGGCGTGTCGGCGGTCCGATCGGGCGAGAGCGCGTAGCGTTGCGACAGCGACTTAATCTCGGCGCTGCAATCGGCAGCTGCCGCGACGCGGGAAAGTCCGACCAGCAGCACGGCCGCAGCCAAGCCCGAAACGGTGCGAAGGCCGGACATATTCATTTCTTTTCGTATTCCTCCCCGATGGAGGGTAGTTGGGGCGGAAGCTTGCGGCCCAAGGCGCGCGCACGTTCGGCGATCCGTTCCCGGTTGATCACGGATTGACCACCTTCGTCGATAATGGCGATTTCCTCGTGTTCCACGTCCGTATATTTCGCGGCGAAGTCGAGCGCCTGATCGACCGTCGCGAAACTGTCGTCCAGCCGCTCGCATGTGGCGATATTGGTGCAGATGAAATAGGGCATCGGCTCACGGGAACGCCAAAAAGGAAAATCGCCTCTTCTGCCAAACGCCTGGACATACAGGTAGGTTCCGCTCCTTTGCATTCGGGAACGCCAGGGGCGTCGCGCCGTTACCACCTCATGAGTCCGTTCCGGAACCGCGACATCATCGTGATCGGTGCTTCGATGGGCGGTGTCGAAGCTCTTATGGCCCTGGTACGCACCCTACCGGCGAAGCTGCCCGCTTCCGTCTTCATCGTCCTTCATGTCGGCGCCGCCAGCCATCTCGCCGAAGTGCTGAATTCCAAAAGCACGATGGTTACGGTCGAGCCGACATCCGGCGAGGCCTTTCAAACCGGCCGCATCTATGTCGCCCCGCCGGGGCTGCATATGCTGCTGCACGACGGCCATATTGTCCTGGCCCGCGGGCCGCGCGAGAACATGACGCGGCCGGCGATCGATCCCTTGTTCCGGTCGGCGGCCGTGGACTTCGGCGGCCGCGTCATCGGCGTCGTCCTGTCTGGCGGGCTCAACGACGGCACGGCCGGGCTGATCGCCATCAAGCGGTGCGGCGGCCTGGCGGTGGTCCAGGATCCCGACGACGCACTTCTCGGCGATATGCCGGCCAGCGCGCTGCGGCACGCGGATGTGGACCACTGCGTGCCGATCGCCAGGATGGCGGCGTTGCTGGCGCGTCTCGTCGCCGAACCGGCCGGTCCGACCCCCGAAATCCCGAAGAGTATCCGTCTGGAGGCTGCGATCGCAGCCCAGGAGGCTGGCGGCGTGGACAGCGTTGACCGTCTGGGAGAGCCCTCCCAATTGACCTGCCCCGAATGCCACGGGGCGATGTGGGAAATCCGCACGGAGGGGCAGCTCCGCTACCGGTGCCATGTCGGGCACGCCTATACCGCGGAAACCATGCTTGCCGCGGAGGAGGAAGAGGTCGAGAGATTGCTCACAACGCTGCTACGGTCGCACCGCGAACGCGCGCTGCTGGTGAGGCGCGTGGCCGAGGCCGCACGACACCGGAAACCGGGCAATCTCGCCTCGGAGCTGGAACTGCGCGCAAACGACAGCGAACGCGACGCCGATTTGATCGCCCGGCTTCTCGAGAAATTGTCGCGTCCAGCCGATCCCGTCGGCTGATGCTTATTTGGGGCGGGGAGCCGGAACGCTCAGGTTGAGAAGCTCGTGAAGCTTCTTGGCTTCCGCCAGCAATCTGGTGCTCCGGGCGATGGTCCAGCCGCTATCCAGAAGCACACGTTCCCGTTCGGCAATGACAAGCTGAATCGACTGGGAGATCTCGTTCGGTGACGCCCCTCTCCACAGGCTTACCGCTTCGCTGCCCACCGAAGTGACCCGCCGCGACCCCGACCACAATTCATACCCGCCGAAGTGATCGGAACACGCATCGAAAAGGCCATCGCTGACCACGACGGCCGCGCCATCGAAGTCGGCGCTGAATTCGTCCCGGGCGATGATCGACCCGCGATCATCGAGAAAGAATATCCGATAGTCCGCCATTTCGGCCCTCGCTTCCCCCGCGGGCGAATCGTGGTCGCCATTTTAGGAATTGCACGCAGGCGATTCAAGATAGTGAGAACTGCTGGCGCCACATCTCGCACTGGATAGCCGCTCAACCACATTGGATGCCCAATCCGAATCTGGCACGCGCCAAGGGATTGCCAAATGACCGATCTGTGTCCACCGTCGACCGGCTCCCGACCTCGGGCCGGCCCCGTCGGCCAGCCCGAGAAGAGCCCCCACCAAGGCTTGTCGCCCAGCCCAGGTTATGGCCATATGACTTGGTCCTTGTAGACTTTTGAACCCTTTGGAGTTCCAGCATGGCCAAGCGTCCTCCTCGCGGATCGAAGCGCGGATCGGAGGAAAAGCCTGTGAAGTCGGCCCGCCGACGGAGCGCCCCGGCCGGCCGGGAAAATGGTGACCGCGGCAGTTATCCAATTGTCGCCATCGGCGCATCGGCCGGCGGAATCGAGGCATTGGAAAGCTTCTTCCGCAACATGCCGTCCGAAACCGGCATGGCGTTCGTGGTGATCCTTCATCTGGATCCGAAACGGGAAAGCGTATTGGGACCGGTGATCAGCCGGTGGACCGATATGCAGGTGCTCGTTGCCAAGGACGGCGAGCCGATCACGCCGAACAAGGTCTATGTCATCGCTCCCAATGCCATCATGAGCGTCAGCGGGCGAAATCTCCAGGTCCGGAGACGGGCCAACCCGGCCGAGATTCATCCGATCGATGTCTTCTTTTCCTCCCTGGCCCAGGACCAGGGTGAACATGCCATTTGCATCGTGCTCTCCGGAACCGGCACCGATGGCTCGATCGGGCTGAAATCCGTCAAGGAACGCGGCGGCCTGACCCTGGCACAGGGCGGCGACGGCACCGAGGCGCGGTTCAAGGAAATGCCGGTGAATGCCGCGGCCACCGGAATGGTCGATCTCATCCTGCCGGTGCAGGACATGCCGGCGCGACTGATCGATTTTGTCGGCCGGCAACCCGAACTCCACGCCCAGGAAATCGCGGCCACCGAACGGCAGTCGAACACGCTGCGGACTCTCTATACGTTACTGCGCACGCGCGTCGGTCACGATTTCAGCCGCTATAAGGAGCGGACATTCCTGCGCCGCGTGCAGCGCCGCATGTAGGTGCTGCAACTGTCCTCCCTCGACGACTATACCGAGCGGCTCAAGCTCGATGCCAACGAAGCCAGCCAACTCTTTCGCGATCTGCTGATCGGGGTCACCAATTTCTTCCGCGATCGCGATGCCTTTTCCGCGCTCGAGAAGTACATACCGCGGCTCTTCGAGGGCAAAGGTGCCGACGAGCTGGTTCGCATCTGGGTGACCGGTTGCGCCACCGGCGAAGAAGCTTATTCGCTGGCGATGCTGCTCCGCGAATATGCGGACAAGATCACCGGCAGCCCCAAGATTCAGATTTTCGCCACCGATATCGACGAGAACGCCCTGGCTATCGCCAGAGTCGGCATCTACCCAGAAGCGGTGCTGAGCGACGTACCGCCGGCCCGGCTCAAGCGCTTTTTCGTCCGCGAGGGCGCGTCCTACCGCGTGCTGAAGGAGATACGCGATCTCTGCGTCTTTTCGTCCCACAGCCTGATTCGCGATCCGCCGTTCTCGCGGCTCGACCTTATCTCCTGCCGCAATCTGCTGATCTATCTCAACACCGATCTCCAGACCCAGGTGATCCCCCTCTTCCATTACGCCTTGCGGCCGGGCGGCGTTCTATTCCTCGGCACATCGGAAAACGTGTCGCGCCACACCGATCTTTTCTCGCCGCTGGACAAACGGTGGCGTGTGTTCGAACGCCTCAACCTCGTGACACGCCCGGAAATGCCGTTCCCGATGCTGGCGCGGTCGATGGGGGGACTGCGTACCGACAGGAACCCTCATTTCTATCCCATGACGGGCGCGACGGAGGCCGGGCCGACATTGCAGGTGGTTCTTCGCCAGATTGCAACCACCGTGCAGGATCATTACGGTCCCGGCTATGTGGTGACGAACAAGGAAGGCGAGGTTGTCTACTATTCGAGCCGTACGGGCAAATATCTCGAAGCCGCCGAAGGTCCACCCAATCGCGACCTGGTCACCATGGCGCGCAAGGGACTGCGCCTGGATTTGCGCGCCGCGCTGCATCGCGCGCGCGAAACCGGAGAAATCGTCACCCGCGAGCGCATCTCGGTTCAGATCAACGGCGGATCGCAGCTGATCAGGCTGACCGTCCAGCCGGTGACCGACGCCGGCGAGACCCTCTACCTGGTCATCTTCGGCGATATGGGTGAGATCAGCCACCACGGCGAGCCCAATGCCAACGCCGACAAGGAGCTTGATAACGACAACACCGTGCAACAGTTGGAGCGGGAGTTGCAGCTCACCCGTGAGCGCCTGCAAACCACGGTCGAGGAATTCGATACGTCGAGCGAGGAGCTGAAATCCTCCAATGAGGAACTGCTTTCGGTCAACGAAGAGCTGGAGACCTCAAAGGAAGAGATCCAGTCGATCAACGAAGAGCTGCAGACAGTCAACGCCGAGATCAGCAGCAAGGTCGAGGAACTCGATCGCGCCAATTCGGACCTGAAGAACCTATTCGAGAGCACCCAGGTCGCGACCATCATGCTCGACAACGATCTGATGATCCGCAGCTTCACGCCCGCCGTGGAAGCGATCTTCAACTTGATCCCGAGCGATCGCGGCCGCCCCCTGACCGACATCGTGAGCCGGCTCGACCAGCCCAATCTGCAGCGCGACATCCGTTCGGTCGTCGAGCGCGGCGAGTCGATCGAGAAGCGGGTCACCAGCGAGGGCGGAAGGGTGCACTATCTGACGCGGATCATTCCGTTCCGCATGTCGGACAACAAGATCAACGGCGCGCTGATCACCTTCGTCAACATCTCGAACGTGATCCAGGCCGAAGAGCATGAGAAGATTCTGGTGTCGGAGCTCAACCATCGCGTCAAGAGCGTGCTCGACTCGGTGATCTCGATCGTCGGGACCAGTTTGAAACGGTCCGACGACCTTGAAGGCTTCTCGCAGAACGTGCCCGAACGGCTGGAGGCTTTGGCCCGTACGCATGCCCTGGTGTCGCGCCACAACTGGACCAGCGTGCCGATACGCGACCTGGTGCTGACCGAACTGGCGCCCTATGTCCGGGGCGCGGCCCGCCGCAGCGTGACCGTCAATGGTGCGGATACGTCACTGGTTCCCCACGCGGCCCTTTCGGTCGGTATCGCCATCCATGAGCTTGCCCGCCGGACATCGAAGCATGGCTCTCTGGCGACGCCGAAAGGAACGTTGTCCATTCAATGGACCGTGCGCGACACGGCCTTCGAATCGATGTTCGAGTTGCAGTGGATCGAGAAGAACGGCAGGGCCGACACGACCAAGAAGGCGAAACCCCTGCCTTCGGATTTCAACATCGATCTGATCAACCAGCGCCTGCGCACGGAGACGGGCGGGGAAGCCCAGATCGAAAACGGACGCGCGGGCTTCCGCTGCACCATCGTCCTGCCGGCCGGCCGCAATCTGGGAGCCGAGAAGGCCGCGCCGGTACGGTCTCGAAAGAAGCCCACCCGGAAAAAGGCGCCCCGCCGCGGACGGCGGTGAGGTTTCAGCCGTCGCCCGATGGGGCGTTCGCAGCAACCGCGCGAAAAAGGCGGCCACCCCGGGGCAGCCGCCTTTCGCGTGATGACCGTTCTGCTTGTCAGAACACGCTATCGGGATTGTAGAACTTGAAGGCGTTCTCCTTCGTGATGATCGGCGACGGCAGCACCGTCTTGGCCGGCGCCTGGGCGCCCGCCAGGATCGCGATCATGCGATGGAAGGACGCGCGGCCGATCTGATCGGAGTTGTTCTGGCCGGTGGCGCCGTAATTGGTGCCGTCGCGCATGATCTCCTTCAGCGTGCCCTTCTCGCCGTCGACCGAAGCGAAGAACATCTCATTGTCGCGCTTGGCATCATGCACGGCCTTCTGCGCGCCCTGGCACATCGAGTCGTTCTCGCAGAACACGGCGTCGATCTTCGGGTTCTTGGTCAGCATGTCTTCCATCAGCTTGAAGCCGCCGTCGACGCTCCAGCCGCCGAAATCCGGCGCCTTGGCGATCTTGATGCCCGATTTCTCGACCACCGAGAGCATGCCGTTGGTGCGGTCGAGGCCGATCGAATTGTCGGCCGGACCGCCGCGCAGCACGACCACCAGGCCTTTGCCGCCGAGACGCTTTTCGATGTACTGGCCGATGCCGGTGCCGATCGCCAGATTGTCCGGCCCTACCCAACTGGTCGCCTCGCCGCCCTTCAGCAGGCGGTCGACCTCGACGCTCGGGATGCCGGCCTTCTTGATCGCGTCGAGCGCTTCGGGCGCGGCTTCGATCCAGGCGCCGCTGATGATGATGCCGCCGACCTTCTGGCTGATCAGATCCTCGACGTTCGAGGTCAGCTTGGCCGCGTCGCCCTTGGCATCGGTCGAGACGACCGTGATGTTGGAATAAGCCTTGGCCTCGTCCTTGATCGCCAGGTCCATGCCGACGAAATAGGCGCAGCAGAGCGACAGGTTGGCGACGCCGATCTTGATGTCCTTGGCCTGGGCGGTGGCGCCGGTTGCGAAAGCAGCCAGGGCAAAAGCCCCTGCAGTCACGATCCTGGTGAAGTGTCTCACGTTTCCTCTCCTCTTGTTATGGATCCGCGTCCGCCCCCAACTGGACGGCGATGATCCGTGATGCCCTCAGGCCCGTTTCCGCCTGGCCAATACGGCGACCAGGATGATCAGGCCCTTCAGGAATTGCTGGTAATAGGATTCGACGTTGAACAGGTTGAGCACGTTGTCGACCATGGCCAGCGCCAGCACGCCGCCGACGACACCGAGCACTGTTCCGCCACCGCCGCCGAGAATGCCGCCGCCGATCACAACCGCGGCGATGGCATCGAGCTCGTAGCCGATGCCGACGCTGGGTTGGGCGATACCGAGCCGCGACGCGAGCAGCACGCCGGCGAAGGCCGCGAGGAAGCCGGAGATCACATAGGCCGCGATCAGGTGACGCTGGACGTCGATGCCGGCCAGGCGCACGGCCTCCTGGTTGACGCCCATCGCATAGACGGCGCGGCCGGAGGTGGTCCGGTTGAGATAGAACCAGACCAGCGGGAACGCGGCCACCAGCAGCAGCGTCGGCACCGGCAGCGGCCCGATGAACCCGCCGCCCAGCAGGCTGCGGAACAGCGGATCGGTCGCATATTGCGGCGTGTCGGAATACATATAGAGCAGGCCGCGCAGGCTGCCCATCGTCGCCAGGGTGACGATGAAGGGCTGGAGCTTGAAGCGCGCGATCACGAAACCGTTGAACGCGCCGGCCACCACGCCGACCAGCAGCGCAATGAGGATCGCGAACGGGAACGCCATATGCGCCTGCAGGCCGGTGGCGAGCAGGCCCGAGAAGGCGACGATCGGCCCAACCGACAGATCGATGCCGCCGGTCAGGATGACCACCAGCATGCCCAGGCTGAGAAAGCCGTTGGTGACGATCTGGCGCGAGATATTGGTGATGTTGCGCCCCGTCAGGAACGAATCGGAAGCGATGCTCGCGAAGACGATCACCGCGATCAAAGCCACCGCGAAGCCGATATCGGCGCGTCCGAACCTCAGCCCTCGGCGGGCGCTGGGGTTCTTTCCTTCGGCGAGACTCGACATGCTTCCCCTCTAGGCGGATCGTTTCTGGCCGACGCCCGCGGCATGGGCGAAGGCGGTTTCCATCGAGAATTCAGCGCGCGGCAGTTCGGCCACCAGCCGCCCCTCGCGCATCACCAGCAACCGGTCGCTCATGCCGAGCACCTCGGGCAGTTCGGACGAGATCAAGAGGACGGCAACGCCCGCATGGGCTATGTCGGCGATCAGGCGGTAGATCTCGACCTTGGCGCCGACATCGACGCCGCGGGTGGGTTCATCGAAGATGAAGACGCGTACGCCCTGCGCCAGCATCCATTTCGCCAGCACGACCTTCTGCTGATTGCCACCGCTGAGCCGGCGCACCTTCATCGCCAGATCGCGCGGCCGGATCGCAAGCTCCAGAAGCTTGGCGTCGACCCGCGTCATCTGCGCACCGCGATCGATCAGGCCCCACCGCCCGTCCTTGCCCAGCGAGGCGAGCGCGCCGTTGTCGAGCATGGTGCAGTCGAGCGCCAAGCCGTCACGCTTGCGGTCTTCGGTCACGAAGGCGAGGCCGTGACGGACCGCGTCGCCGGGACTGCCGATCGCGACCGGCTTGCCGTCGATCAGGATGTCGCCTACCTCTTTCGGATCGGCGCCGAAGATGACGCGCGCGACCTCGGTCCGGCCGCTGCCCACTAGGCCGAAGAGCCCGGTGATCTCCCCCGCCTTGAGCACGAAGCCGATATCCTGGAAACGGCCGGCCGCCGCCAGGCCGCGCACCTCCAGGACAGGTTCGCCCGCAACCGTCTCGCGCTGCGGATAGATCGCCTCGAGAGACCGCCCGACCATCGCCTTGATCAGCGCCGGTTCATCGATCGTCGCGATCTCGGCCGCCAGCGTGCAACCGCCGTCCCGCAGCACGACGACCCGGTCGGCGATGCGGAATACCTCGGCCAGGCGATGGGAGATGTAGATCACCAGCGTGCCTGATGCGGTGAGCTGTTTGATCTTCTTGAACAGGAGATCGGTCTCGGCGACGGACAGGACCGCCGTCGGCTCGTCGAGAATCAAGACCCGCGGCGGGGTTGCGATCGCCTTGGCGATTTCGACGATCTGCTGGAGCGACACGCTCAGCTTCGCCACCGATTGCCGCACGTCGATCGCGGGGAAACCGAAATCGGCAAGAACCTGCTCGGCACGGGCAAAAGCCCGGTCCCAATCGATCAGCCAGGTGATCCCGCGCGTCGGCATCTGGCCGAGAAGAATGTTCTCTGCCACGCTGAGATGGGGCAGCAGGCTCAATTCCTGATGCACCGTATGGATGCCGAGCGCGATCGCATCCTGGGGATTGGCAACCGCGGTCGCCGTGCCATCGAAATAGACCGCGCCCTCGTCCGGCTGAATCGCGCCCGAGAGGATGTTGATCAGCGTCGACTTGCCCGCGCCGTTCTCGCCGCACACGGCGACGACCTGGCCGCCGCGTCCCTCGAAGGAAACGCGATCGAGCGCCCGGTTGGCCTCGTAACTCTTGGTCAGGGCTTCGACGCGCAGATCCATCGCCGCCTCGCTGGCGTGAACGATCAGACCAAAGCCGGAAAGACGTCGGCGAGGATCATCGTCTTCTCTTCCGTCATCTCGATCAAGGTCTCATGGATGCCCTCGCGGCCATTGCCGCTGTTGCGCATCCCGCCGAAAGGCAAATTCTCCACGCGAATCGCGGTACTACGGTTGACGACCAGGGTTCCGACATCGAGGGTCTGGAAGGCCCGCATGATCTTGCCCATGTCCTGGGTGAAGATCGCGGCCTGCAGCCCATAGACGGTGCGGTCGGCCAGCGCCATCGCCTCGTCGAAGTCATTGAACGGGATCAAGGGCAGGACGGGCCCGAAAATCTCCTCGTTGAAGGCATCGTGATCGGGACCCACACCGGTGAGGACCGTCGGCTCGATGAAAGCGTCGCGGCGCTTGCCGCCATGGACGACCTTGGCGCCCTGCTCGACGGCGCGGCCGATCTGCTTTTCCACGGTGCGCGCGGCGTCCTCCGTGATCAGCGGCCCCACATCCGTGCCCTTCTCGATCGGGTCGCCGAGCTTGAGCGCTTTGGCCCGCGCGATCACCGCCTCGACCACAGGCTGATAGATCGCCTTGTCGACCAGCACGCGCTTCACCGCGCAGCAGATCTGGCCGTTGCCGCTGGTGAAGCGGCCGGCGATCAGAGCATCGGCCACTTTGCCGGGATCAGCGTCGGCGCAGACGATCGTCGCATCGTTGCCGCCCAGTTCGAGATGCACCTTCTTCAGGGTCGGCGCGGCATCGGCTAAGATCGCTCGGCCGGCGGCCGTGCTCCCGGTCATGCACACCATATGAACGCCCGCGGACCGCACCAAGGCGGCGCCGACCACTTCGCCCAGCCCCGTGACGAGTTGGTGCGCCGCCTTGGGCAGTCCGGCCCGTTCCAGATATTCGCTGATCTTGATCACCGCGAGCGGGCATTGCTCCGGCGGTTTGGTGATCACGGCGTTTCCCGCCGCGATCGCGCCCGCCAGCTTGTGCGACCAGAGCTCGACCGGATAGTTGAACGGTACGATCGCGGCGATGACACCGCGCGGCTGGCGCGCCGTGACCGCCATCGACCGTTCCAGCCCCGGGACGGAATCGAGCGGCGTCACCTTGCCGAAAATGCGCTTCGCCTCTTCGGCGTAACCGCGCACGATTCGGATCGCCGCCTTGACCTCGCCGCCGATCTCGCGCCGCGTCTTGCCGTTTTCCGCGGTCAGGAGATCACCCAGCTCGTCCTGATGGTCTTCGATCGCCTGCGCGAGACGCATCAGGATCGCGCAGCGCTCATGCGACGGCGTTGCGGCGATGCGACGGCTCCCCTGCTGAGCAGCCGCGACGGCGCGTTCGACATCGGCGGCGGTAGCCGCCGGGACGGTCGCGATCACGGCGCCGGTCGCCGGGTTACGGATCTCATCGACCGCGCCGCTTTCGGAATCGGCCCAATGCCCGTCGATCAGCATTTTCACCGAAGCGCCGTTCGACGATGGACGTCGCGCAGCCGAACTCGCCTTGGACATGATGCTCTCCCATTCGCCCATCGGGCGTTGTTGTCGTTCGCGGCACCGTTCCCTCGGCGCACAGCGTCGACACTTATTGCATAAGTGTGCGAAGATCGTTACGAGTATACGCATAATGCACAAATAGCCCGGCGCCGTCCGAATCGCAGAACGCCGACAAGGAGATTAAGGCTTATGGCGCGAAGCGATCCGAACAAGAGCACGACGGCATTGCGCGCCTTGCGCGTTCTCGAGATTCTCGGCGCGCGCCGCGATCCGGTTTCCGTGGCGGCCGTGGCGAGCGGCATCGGCGCCGATCGCAGCACGGCCTATCGCATGCTGATGACCCTGTTCGATGCCGGCTATGTCGACCGCGACGAGAGCGGCAAGAACTACAAGCTCAGCTTCAAGCTGCTGTCCGTCGCCAAATTCCTGCTGGACGGCGAAGACGAGAAATCGCGGAAGGTCATGGAATGCCTTCGCCGCATTTCCGCCGAAACGCGCGAGACGGCGCACTATGCCGTTCTCGATCATTTCGAAACCGTCCTTGTCCTCCGCTCGAAAGGAACGCAGCTCGTCGCGGTGGATTTCAAGATCGGAGACCGTTCGTCGGTGCATTGCACCTCGATCGGCAAGGCGCTCCTCGCCTTCCAGGACGCCCGCTTCACCGAAAAGGTGGTCGAGCGCGGCTTGTCCAAAGTGGCGAGCCGGACCATCGTCGATCCGAAAGCCTTCCGCGCGGAGATTCAGAAGATTCGGACCCAGGGCTACGCCTATGACGAATTCGAATTCGCGGACGACATGCGATGTGTCGCCGTTCCCGTCTTCGAGGATGGCGGCGTCGTCCGCGGCGGCATCAGCATCTCGGGTCCGAGTTCACGTTTCACGTTGAAGAAACTCGATGAACTGCGCCGGACGCTGCTCGACCACGCGCGGAAACTGTCGAACGAATTGGGCGGCTGATCGCCCTCGACACCGGCGACTCCCCGTATGCAAATGAGACCGGTAAGGCAAATCCTGCATCCGAGACGTGCATAATCGTCCCTTCTCAATACGCGGTAATGCACGCCAAGGTCTGCTCCGATAGAGAGTGCTGACCTCCGGAAGCCGAGGACGAGCGATAAGCGGCGCGGCCAATCAAGGATCTGTCATGGGTGGAAACGACCACGTCCCGGCCGGCGGCGGGTCCGAGACGGTGCCTTTGCGCGACGATCCCGCGGTTGAGATGCACCCGGCCTCCATTCTCCTGGTCGATGACGACCTGGACCTGGCCTTGGGCACGACGCGGGAATTGAGCCGGCGCGGCTATCAGATTTTTCATGCCGCGACCGGTCCCGACGGCCTTACGCAAGCCAGGCGCCGTGCGTTCGATCTGATGATTCTCGATCGCATGCTGGCCGGCGAAGACGGCTTGGCCCTTTTGAAGATTCTGCGTGGCGAATCAATGGCGCAGCCTGTGCTGATCCTCAGCGCGATGGACGGCGTGGACGACCGTGTGACCGGCCTGAACGCCGGTGGCGACGACTATCTGGTAAAGCCGTTCGCGATGAACGAGCTGGTGGCACGCATCGAGGCCTTGCTGCGGCGGTCGACATCGACGCGCACGACGACGCTTCTGGCCGGCCCGCTGAAGATCGACTTGATCGAGCGGCGCGTCTGGCGCGGCGACCGGGAAATCGAGCTTCTGCCGCGCGAATTCAAGCTGCTCGAATACTT
>CAZNZI010000427.1:0-4344 GCA_964577475.1 uncultured Rhodospirillaceae bacterium | reverse complement strand
GAGCGTCAGCAGCCGCTATGGGTCGGCATCGGGCTCATGTCGCGTGCAACCGTCGGAACGCCGCCCTGGCCTTGAGGGACCGGACCTGCCGTCTGCGTCTCACGCGCATGTTCGACGGAAGCGATTGCGGCATTGAGCCCTTCGTCCTCGCCTGGCGCTTCGGCATGGGCAGGGGCCGTAATGGCGGCGATCATGACGGAGAGCAGAAGGACGGGAAGGTACTTGGTCATCGAAACCTCCATTGCAGAATTGCTACTGGAGAAGACCGCCACGAGGCCTGAACAATTCCGTGCACGACTGCATGGCTGGCTCCCGGCGGTCGCGCGAATAAAAAAATTTTCCGATGCGTGTGAATAGAGCAGGCACCCGGCCGATCTTGGCGGTTTCAGCGCCCTCAGTTGCAAAACCCTTCAGAACCCGCGATGTTGGTACTCGTTTCGGCAAGGGAAACAGCGATGAAAAAAATCTACCTCTCGGGTCCTGATGTCTTCTTGCCCAATGCGATGGAATTGGGCGAGCAGAAGAAGGCGCTCTGCACGAAATACGGCTTCGTCGGCTTGGTACCCGCCGACAAGAAGTTGCGGCTCGACGACATCCCCGGCAAATACGCCAAGGGTGTCGCGATCTACCGCGCCGATCTGCGGCTGATGCAGGAGTGCGATTTCGCGATCTGCCAGCTTACGCCCTATGACGGGCCCAGTGCCGATGTCGGTACCGTGTTCGAACTCGGCTGGCTGACGGGCGTCGGCAAGCCCTGCCTCGCCTATACCAATTCGGCGCTCAGCATGATCGACCGCATCAAGGCGATGGGCCACACGATCACGCTCGATGCCAATGGCTGGCCGGTCAACGAAGATGGGTTGCGTCAGGAAGACTTCGACATGAGCGACAATCTCATGCTCGACGGCGCGCTCTTCGATCATGGATTCCCGATCGTGCGGCACGCCGCCGCACCCGACAAGGTTTATACCGATCTCACGGCTTTCGAGACCTGTCTCAAACTTGCACGCGACCGGTTGGCGTGATGGGAGGGAAAGTCGCTATCGTCGCCGGCGGAACGCGCGGCATCGGCCTCGCTCTGGTCGAAGCCTTCGCGCGCGCCTGGACACCGGCCGACACGGTCTACCTCACCGCGCGCAAACCATCCGACGGTGAGGCGATCGTGGCACAGATGGCGGCGAAGGGCCTGAAGGCCGGCTGGTTGCCCTTCGATCTGGGCGACCCGCAAAGCCCAGCTGCATTGGCGGCGGCCGTGAAGCAACGGCATGACGGTGTCGACACGGTTATCCTCAACGGTGCCTATGTCGCCGTTCCCGACTCACCGGCGTCAGTCGAAGCGCGGCCGATGATTGCCGCCAACAATCATGGTTCGCTGCGCTTCTTACGCGCCTTCGCGCCGCTCATGAATGCCGAGGGCCGGCTGATCATTGTCGCCAGCGGACTCGGCACGCTGAAGCAGTTGGGCGAGCCATTGCGGGCGCGCTTCAATACCAATAGCAACGACGCCGATGCGATCAACCGCGCGATGGACGGCTATGTTGCGGCGGCAGAGACGGGAACGGCTGAAGCCGATGGCTGGCCCGAATGGGTCAACATCCCGTCCAAGGTCGGACAGGTGGCCGCCACGCGCGCTTTCGCCAAGGCCTATGCGCGCAGTCCCGATCGCAAGCCGGGTGTGCTGATCAATGCGGCCTGTCCGGGTCTGACGCTGACCGACGCGACGCGCGACATCCTGGAAACACGCTTCAAGGGCCGCAAGGCGCAGACGCCGGAGGAAGCGGCGGCCGGTTTGCTCTGGCTGGCGACGCTACCGCCGGGAACGACGGAACCTTACGCCGAGCTGGTGCAGCAGCGTAAGGTTTTGCCATTCGGGGATTAGATCAGGGGGCGATTAAGCGGCGGTCTTCTCGACCGTCAGGTCGAACAGCGGCCGCAGCCGCGTGCCGACCACGCTGCCCAGCAGCGCCGAGACGAACCACAGCCAGCCGTGCAGGCTCGACGAGGCGATGCCGCTGAAGAACGCGCCGATATTGCAGCCATAGGCCAGGCGTGCGCCGTAGCCCAGCATCACGCCGCCGATCAGTGCTGCGATCAGCGAACGCGCCGGGACCTTCCAGTGCGGCGAGAACTTGCCGGCGAGACCCGAGGCCAGCAGCGCGCCGAGCATGATGCCGAAATCCATGATCGAGGTGATGTCGGCAAATACGCTGGTGTGAAGCGCC
Source organism: uncultured Rhodospirillaceae bacterium (assembly GCA_964577475.1). Lineage (GTDB taxonomy): Bacteria > Pseudomonadota > Alphaproteobacteria > Rhodospirillales > Magnetospirillaceae > JASHSH01. The sequence continues at coordinate 2,122 of CAZNZI010000427.1, read as the reverse complement.
TGATTGCGGGCGGGCGCCGACCAATAGCCCCAGGCGTTCACATCCATGCCGCCCAGCATCGCGAGTTTCGAACCCCACAGCGCGAAGGCCGAGGTCACGCCCCAGGGGCGGCCGGCCAGGATCAAGGTCAGGAAGTTGCCGATGGCGAGACCGACCGCGCCCCAGACCAGCGGCCATGGACCGCGCAGGAAGATGCGCCAGCCGCGGACCCTCTCTGACATATTGCCGGCCAGCTTGCCGTGGCGGCGACGCTCGGCCCATACGGTGAAGGCGGCGATCGCCGCGAAGACGACCAGGTTGATGATCAGGGCCGGCCACAGGCCCCATTCCTTGACCAGTGCTACCGACTCGTAATGCGGCGTCGCCTGCCACCAGGGCAGGTGTGCGGCGCCGACGGCCGAACCGAAGATGAAGGCGGCGAGGGTGACGAACATGCGCGAATTGCCGCCGCCCGCCGTATAGAGCGTGCCGGAGGCGCAGCCGCCGCCGAGCTGCATGCCCATGCCGAACAGGAAGGCGCCGACGATCACCGAGACGCCGACCGCGCCGTACTCGCCTTTCACCGGCGTGCCGAAGAAATTGCCTTGGGCGATGAAGGGGAAGAAGAGAACGACCGCGATCGCGAGCATCACCATCTGCGCACGAAGGCCTGCGCCACGCCGGTCGGCGATGAACACACGCCAGGCCGAGGTGAAACCGAACAGCGCGTGATAGAGCGAAACACCGAGACCGCCGCCCACCAGAAACAGCGCGCCCTGACGCCAGCCATAATCTGCGCCCAACAGCACCGCGCCCACGATCAAGGCCAGGGCGGCGATGATCACCACGCGGCGGTTGATGTCGAGCTGGGTATCCTGGCGGCGGGATAGAACGGTAGCGTCGATGGAAAGGTCGGTCATGGGTCGGTCTCGCGCTGACAAGAAAAAGCCGCCCGCACCTGACAGCGCGGGCGGCCCGGGATCGTCCGTCTTACTTCGGCTGCGCGACGGTGCGCAGATAGGGCTTCAGGGTCTTGAAGCCTGCCGGATACTTCTTCTTCGCGTCTTCGTCGGACACCGAGGTCGGAATGATCACGTCCTGGCCCGGTTTCCAGTTCACGGGCGTCGCCACATTGTGCTTGGCGGCAATCTGGATCGCGTCGAGCAGGCGCAGCACTTCATCGAAGTTGCGGCCGGCGCTCATCGGATAGGTGAAGGTCGCTTTGATCTTCTTGTCTGGGCCGACGATGAAGACCGAGCGCACGGTCGCGTTGTCGGCGGCGGTACGGCCTTCCGAGGTGGTGCCCGCGCCTTCCGGCAGCATGTCGTAGAGCTTGGCCACCTTCAGTTCCGGATCGCCGATCATCGGATAGGTGACGGCGTGGCCCTGGGTCTCCTGGATGTCCGCAGCCCATTTCGAATGGTTGCCGACCGGATCGACCGACAGGCCGATGATCTTGGTGTTCATCGCGTCGAACTTGGGCTTGAGGCCGGCCATGTAGCCCAGCTCGGTGGTGCAGACCGGTGTGAAATCCTTCGGGTGGGAAAATAGGATTGCCCAGCCGTTGCCGATCCAGTCATGGAACTTGATCGGCCCCTGGGTGGTTTCGGCTGTGAAATTGGGCGCTTCGGAATTGATGCGCAGCGACATAGTTCTCCCTCCCGTCTTGTCTGACCCTCACCGGCGCCTGCTACCCCGCAGGCTGGCGTATAGCGGGTAGCCGTTAACTTAGGGTGCGGGACGATTTATGACAAGTCGTGCGGACATTGTGATGTATTAAACATCCGAGACGTGTTCATTGTTGCCATGCCCGTGTCGTCGCTGGCGGCAGGCGGAGGCGGGCGGTATCTTGCCCCGCGGTTTTCGGGGTTTGAATGCCGGGTTGTGTGAGGATGGGAATGACGGACGCTGCGGCAATCGCTGCTGCCGATTACGTGATGCGGAACTGGGAGAGTCCGGAGCCCGGCGGAATCCGCACGGGGTCCGAGGCGCACAAGCAGCTCTTCTGCCGCATGCTGCTCGACACCCATAACCCGTACAAGCCGGCCGCCCTCGATTGGCCGAAGCTCGATGATGCGGCGCGCGCGCGGCTCCTGTCCTTGCCGATCTGGGACATCGCCGTGCAGACCGAAGGCCGCGCCTC
>CAZNZI010000426.1:0-7091 GCA_964577475.1 uncultured Rhodospirillaceae bacterium | reverse complement strand
GCCTCGGGCCGCCGCGAAGAAATCGCCCGCATGCTGGCCGGCGCCAAAGTCACCGACCAAGCCCGCGCCGCGGCCGACAGTCTGCTGGCGGCGGCGGGTTAGGACTGCGCTTCTCCATATTTAACAACCCATGTGCACATCGCCTCACCTCACCCTCCCGCTACGCGGGTCCCTCCCTCTCCGCCCCTGAGGGGCGGAGAGGGCGAGGGGTGAGGTGGGGCGGCGAGCGATACGAAACTCGCGTTCACAAATAAAAGAGTTCGTTCATCCCCATGCAGTTCCCGCTTAGAGACCTGATCTCGGCGCGGCACTATGTGCCGATCGCGGTATCGTTGCTGCTGGTCGGCATGGGCGATGCGATCTCGGGGCCGTATGGCGCGCTGTTCCTGTCCGACAAGGCCAATCTCAGCCCACTCGCGCTCGGCAGTATCATCACCGCGCGCTCGCTCTGCGCCATCGCGGTCGGGTTCATGTTCGGGCGCTGGTTCGACAAGAAGCCCAGCGTGTTGCCGCTTTATCTCGCCTTCGCGGGATCGATCATCGGCAACGGGCTGATCGCCTTCACGACGAACTATTTCGCGCTGCTGGTGATCGCCTGCATTCCGATGGCGGCAGCCGCCTCGGGTTTCCCGCAGCTCTTCGCGCTCTCCAAGGCCCATCTCGACCAGAGCGGCCCCGTCACGGCCGAACGCGGCGTGTCGCTCTTGCGCGCGCTGTGGTCGGTGGCCTGGGCGGCGGGACCGGCGGTGGGCGCGGCCATCATCGTGCCCTATGACTTCCGCGGCGTGTTCCTCGCGACGGCGGCGTTCGGAGGCCTCGCGCTGGCGTCGATCGCGGCGAGCGGCGTGCGCGCGTCCACGCACGCCGTACCAAGCACGACCGAACCCGTTTCGCGTTTCCAGGCGATGCGCGACGCCGGCTTCGCGGCCCTGGCCCTCACCCTGTTCCACACCGCGATGTTCATGGGCTCGATCGCCATGTCGATCTCGATGATCCACGACATGGGCGGCGACAAGCGGGATGTCGGCCATGCCTTCAGCCTCTGCGCCTTTCTCGAAGTCTTCGTGATGATGGTGTTCGTCGCGCGGCCGGTGGACGCCAAGAACCCGGTCTGGATGGCGGCGGGCTTCGCCGCCTTCGTCCTTTATTTCGCGGCCCTGATCTTCGCGCCGTCGGTGACCGTGGTGCTGGCCGCGCAGGCGATCCGCGCGGTGGCCATCGGCATCGTGGGTTGTCTCGGGATCGGCTATGCGCAATCGGTGCTGCAGGGCCGCGTCGGCGCGGCGGCGGCGCTGTTCGCCAATTCGGTCAATGCGGGCCTGTTGTTGTCCGGCCTCGGAACCGGCGCGCTGGCCGAGGCGTTCGGCTACCGGTCGCTGTTCGGTGCTTGCGCGGCCCTGTGCGTCTTGGGATTATTGATCCTGCTTCTCCAGCCACGCCCGTCACCGGGACTGCGCCATGGCAACTGAAATCGTCGTCGACAAACTCACACAAGCGCAGGCCAAGGCCGAGTTGAAGCGCCTGGCCGAAGAGATCGCGCGCCACGACAAGGCGTATTACCAGAAAGACGCGCCCGAGATCGAAGACGCGGAATACGACCTGCTGCGCCGGCGCAATGCGGCGATCGAAGAGCGCTTTCCCGATCTGGTCCGCGCCGACAGCCCGAGCAAGAAAGTCGGCGCCGCGCCCGCCGCCGGGTTCGGCAAAGTGCGCCACAAGCAACAGATGCTGTCGATCCAGGACGCCTTCAGCGACGACGAGGTGCGCGACTTCGGCGCGCGCGTGCGGCGGTTCCTGGGGCTCGCCGAAGACGCACCGCTCGACCTGATGGCCGAGCCCAAGATCGACGGGCTCGCGATCAATCTGCGCTATGAGAAGGGCAAGTTCGTTCAGGGCGCCACGCGCGGCGACGGGGTCGAGGGCGAGGACGTCACCGCCAATCTGCTCACCCTCAAGGAACTGCCGCACACGCTGAAAGGCAGTGCGCCGGCCCAGCTCGAAGTGCGCGGCGAGGTCTATCTCACGCGCCACGAATTCGCGAAGATGAACGAGGAGATCACGAAGACCGGCGAACGCGAGCCCTTCGCCAATCCGCGCAATGCCGCCGCCGGCAGTTTGCGGCAACTGGATTCGACGATCACCGCGCGCCGGCCGCTGCGCCTCTTCTGCTACGCGGTCGGCGAGACCAGCGAAGAGATCGCGCCGACCCATCATCAGTTTCTCACGCAGCTGAAGAAGTGGGGCTTTCCCACCAATGAGCGCGCGAAGCTCTGCCACAGCGTCGATGACGCGCTCGCATACCGTAATGCTTTGGGCGAGGAACGCGGCACGCTGGCCTATGACATCGACGGCGTCGTCTACAAGGTCGACCGCACCGATTGGCAGGACCGGCTCGGCCAGCGCGACCGCACGCCGCGCTGGGCGCTGGCGCACAAGTTCCCCGCCGAGCGCGCCGTGACGGTGCTGAAGGAGATCGGCATCTCGGTCGGCCGCACCGGCGCACTGACGCCCTTCGCGATCCTGGAACCCGTCACCGTCGGCGGGGTGGTGGTCAGCCGCGCGACTCTGCACAACGAGGACGAGATCGCGCGCAAGGATTTCCGCGCGGGCGACACGGTGGTGATCCAGCGCGCGGGCGACGTGATCCCGCAGGTCGTCGAAGTGGTGATGGACAAACGCCACAAGGGTGCGCGCCACTTCGTGCCGCCCGAAAAGTGTCCCGTCTGCGGCTCGCACGCGGTCAAGCCGGAGGGCGAGGCGATCCGCCGCTGCACCGGTGGATTGATCTGCAAGGCCCAGGCGGTCGAGCGGCTGATCCATTTCGCCTCGCGCCGCGCCTTCGACATCGAAGGCCTGGGCGAGAAGAACGCGGCCTTTCTCTACGAGACCAACCGCGTCCATGCCCCGGCCGATATCTTCCGCCTCGAAGCGAAGGATGCCAAATCATCGACGCCGCTGAAGGACGAAGAAGGCTGGGGCGATCTCTCGACCAGGAAGCTCTATGCCGCCATCGACGCGCGGCGCACCATCGCGCTCGACCGGTTCATCTATGCGCTCGGCATCCGGCAGGTGGGCGAAGCGACGGCGCGGCTGCTGGCGCTGCACTATCACACCTATGAGAATTGGCGCCACGCGATGGATGCGGCGACCAAGCATCCCGAGGGCGATGCCGCGCAGGATCTGATGGGGATCGACCAGGTCGGCCCCGCGATGGCCGCCGACATCACCGCCTTTTTCGGCGAAGCGCACAACACCAAGGCGGTCGACGATCTCGTGGCGCAGCTGACGCGCATCGAAGACTTCGCCCGCGCATCATCCTCATCGCCCGTGGCGGGCAAGACGGTCGTCTTCACCGGCACATTGGAGACCATGGGCCGCGACGAAGCCAAAGCACGGGCTCAGTCTCTCGGCGCGAAGGTGGCAGGCTCGGTTTCCGCCAAGACCGATTATGTGGTGGCGGGCGCGGAAGCCGGATCAAAGCTGACCAAGGCGCGCGATCTCGGTGTCAAAGTTCTGACCGAGCAGGAATGGATCACGTTGATCGGCGGCTAACTAACTCTGCTGCATCGCCATATTTGTAAGGCCATGCCAAATCGCGATCAGCACCCTTGAACATACAGTCTTCACCACCCAAGCTCTGAAAGAGCAGCCCCTCGCGATTGGTGGGGTTCAACCCACCGAACCGACCCGGGGCGGACGGAGGTGGGTTATGATCGTCCAAGACCTACTGAATGCCAAGGAAACCCAAGAGGTTGCGACCACCACGGCCGACAAGTCCGTGGCGGAAGCCGCGCGCCAGCTCCATCAGCGCCGGATCGGCGCCCTGGTGGTGGTGGATGGCGGCGGGCTCATCATCGGCATCCTGTCGGAGCGCGACATCGTGCGCGGGATCGCCAAGAACGGGCCGGACGTCCTGACGCAGATGGTCGGCGACCTGATGACCATGGCCGTCGTCACCTGCCACCGGGAGGATTCGATCCGGACGATCATGGCCACCATGACCGCCAACCGCATCCGTCACCTGCCGGTCGAGGATGATCGCCGTCTCGCCGGGATCATCACCATCGGCGATGTGGTGAAGGCCCGGCTGGAGGAAGCCACGACGGAGATGGATCAGCTTCGGGAGTATGTGACCGACCCGCATTAGTCCGGGGTTCTACGACCTCCGGTTTTGCCGGTCCCATACGTATTTGTCACCATTGCCCGGTGGCCGTGGAGGGAGAAGAATTGTAACTGGAACAGCAGTGAAAACGCTTTGAGGGCAGCGCCATTGGGTTTAAACCTAGGCGCAGAATATGTGGGGGCCGCTGGGGGCGGTCTCGTCGCAAGGGGTCACGTCATTCCGATCATCGAGCGCAACAGCGCGGCTGGCCGTCATGCCACAGCCTGAAGTTGAGGATTTCAAGACCGCGCTCGATCGCGCGCGGCTGGCGCTCGACCTGTTGCAACGCTATCGCATCCCGCCGACGCCGGCCCGGTTCACCGTGGCCTATCTCTATTACATGGCCGATCTCGGCGATCTGGTGAAGGTGATGGACCGCCTGGTCAATCACGAGAAGCTGAACGCGCAGACCGCCGACGAAGTCCACGAGCAGTTTTTCGGCCGCCGCATCGAAGAGGCGGAGCTGCGCGAAGCCAGCCGCCGCATCGAGAACACCGTGTCGCAGGTGGTCGAGTATATCGACCTGGCCGCCGAAGGCGCCGAGCACTACGGCAATATCCTGGCCGGGTTCACCGACAAGGCGCAGAAGCCGAACACCGACATCAACAAGGAAGTCTCCAACGTCCTCGACGAAACCAAGCAGATGGCCGAGAGCAATCGCGGCCTTGAGGAAAAGCTGCAGGCCTCGTCGCGCGAGATTTTGGAACTGCGCGAACATCTCGAACGGCTGGAACGCGAAGCCAGTATGGACGGGCTGACGGGCGTGGCCAACCGCAAGCGGTTCGACGTCACCCTGCGCCAGGAAATCGCCAACGCCAACCGCGACCAGGCGCAGGTCTCGCTGCTGATGGTCGATATCGACTTCTTCAAGAAGTTCAACGACACCTATGGCCATCTGCTGGGCGATCAGGTGCTGCGCCTGGTGGCGCGCTACCTGACCGACTGCATCAAGGGCAACGACATGGCGGCGCGCTACGGCGGCGAGGAATTCGCCGTCATCCTGCCGCGCACGCGGCTCGAAGACGCGGTGCATGTGGCGGAACAGATCCGCTCCCATGTCGCATCGAAAAAGGTGGTCAACCGCCGCACCGGCGAGGCGCTGGGCAAGATCACGCTGTCGATCGGCGTCGGCGAGTACCGCACCGGCGAGACACCCGCCGAACTGATCCACCGCGCCGACGAAGCGCTCTATCTCGCCAAGAAATCGGGCCGCGACAAGGTGATGTCCGAGGCCCAGTTGCCGGCCGGCGGCGTCACGCGCGGCTAGCGGAGCGGCATCCAGCCGGTGCCCCAGAGCCACAGCATCGCCGCGATCATCGAGAGAACCGTAATCGGAATGCCCGACCGCGCGTGATCGCGGAAGCCGAGCCGCACGCCCACGCCGGCCGCGCGTTCCGATACGATGATATTGGCAAGGCTTCCGACGATCACGAAATTGCCGGCGAGCGTGGCCAAGAGCGCCATCGCATACATCGCGCCCTCGGGCGGGTTGTGCCAGACCGACAGGATCAGGATCACCGCGGGCACGTTGCTGATCGTGTTGCTGAGTACCAGCATCAGGGGCGCCATCACGCTGACGCTGGTCGGCAGGATGCCGTGCGCGCCAAGCCAGTCCATGCCCTGGCCGGCGAGGCCGAGTGCGGAGAAGGCGCCCGTCACCGTGAACAGGCAGGCGAACAGCAGCAGCAGACTCCAATCGACCTTCAGGATCATGTCGCGGCTGGCAATACGGCGGCTGATCATCAGGAGGGCCGCGACGACCAGCGCAGCGAGATCGCGCGGAAAGCTTGTGGTGAAGAGCACGACGAGCAGCACCGCCGCGCCGATCGCCTTGCCGGTCTGATAGCGGTTGGGTGCGGGGATCGCGACATGGGGCGTTTGCGTGCCCTCTTTCAATTTCAATTGCGGCGCCCATTGCCAGGCGACGATCAGATAGACGATCGCCATGGCGATCAGGCCCGCCGGGCCGCAGATGGCAACGAAGCGCCAGAAATCGAGATGGGCGACCTGGCCGATCAGGATGTTCTGGGGATTGCCGATCACCGTCATCGCGCTGCCGGCATTGCAGGCACCCGCGAGGCCGATCAGGAAGGGGCGCGGATCGAGGCCGCGCTGGCTGGTGCCCGCCGCCAGCACCGGCGCGATGGCAAAGGCAATGATGTCGTTGGCCAGCACCGCCGAGAGCAGGCCCGAGACCACCACGACCAGCAGCAACAGCCGCGATGGCGATCCGGTGGCGGAAGCCAGCTTGCCCGCCACCCAGTCATAGAACCCGGCCACGGCGAATTGCGACGAGACGATCATCATGCCGAAGAGCAGGAGCAAGGTTGGCAGATCGATGAAATGACCGAAGCTCTCGACTTTGATCGCGCCCGCGGCGAACAGCACCACGACGCCAGTGAGCGCGATGCCGGTGCGGTCGATCTTGAGCCCGGGCACGTAGCCGACGGCCATGCCGAGATAGACGGCCGCGAACACGGCCAGGACGAGATGTTCCATCCGGGCGGTTATGCGGGTTGCAACGGGCGCAGACAAGCCCCAGGTTTCTGTGGATATCCGCCCGTCCCGGCCCGTTTCACTCGCAGAGGCTGGGCCAAGAGTTTATAATCCAGGCCACATGTCCGATCCCTTTGCCCTTGACGACGACGAGCCGAGTCCGCCCGCCGCCGCCCCCGCGACTCAGCAATCCATCAGCCAGCCACGCGGCCTGGCCGAGGCCCCGCGCCCGGCGCCGATGCCGGCCGCCACACCCTGGCTCGACAAGCTGAACAAAGAGCAGCGCGAGGCGGCGGAGACGATCGAGGGGCCGGTCCTGGTGCTGGCCGGTGCCGGCACCGGCAAGACGCGCGTGCTGACCACGCGGCTGACCCATATCCTGCTGCAGGGCAAGGCGCGGCCCTGGAACTGCCTGGCCGTCACCTTCACCAAC
>CAZNZI010000425.1:0-4404 GCA_964577475.1 uncultured Rhodospirillaceae bacterium | reverse complement strand
GTGCGGATGAGCTTCAGCTTCGCCGCCGATTTCGCCGACCTGTTCGAGGTGCGTGGCGAGAAGCGCGAACGGCGCGGCCTGACCCGCATCGAGCGCCAGGGGAACGATACCGTCGTCCTGCGCTATCAAGGCCTCGATCAGCGCGAGCGCGTCACGCGGCTGACCTTCTCCCCGGTACCCAAGCGGCTGACCACCGGGGAAGCCACGTTCGAGCTCGACCTGGCGCCGGGCGCGCGTGAACAGATCTTCGTGACGGTCCACTGCGATGAGCGCCGTCCGGTGCGGCGCGGCGAGTTCTTCGTCGCCATGCGCGAGGCGCGCCATGCCCAGCGAATCGGCAGCAAGGATTTCGCCCTGATCGAGACCTCGAACGAGATCCTCAACCTGATCCTGTGCCGCTCGATGAGCGACCTCTCCATGCTGATCACCGACACGCCGCAGGGCCCCTATCCCTATGCCGGCATTCCGTGGTTCAGCACCGCCTTCGGCCGCGACGGGATCATCACCGCGCTCGAGCTTCTGTGGATCGATCCGCGCGTCGCCAAGGGCGTCTTGCGCTATCTGGCCGCGACCCAGGCGACGGAAGAAGACCCCGCGGCGGCGGCCCAGCCGGGCAAGATCCTCCACGAAACCCGCCAGGGGGAGATGGCACGGCTCGGCGAAGTGCCGTTCCGCCTCTATTACGGGACGGTCGATGCCACGCCGCTGTTCGTGTTGCTGGCGGGCCGCTATTTCGAACGCACCGGCGACCGCGCGACGATGATCGAACTCTGGCCCCATATCGAAGCCGCGCTGCACTGGATCGACACCTATGGCGACGCGGATGGCGACGGCTTCGTCGAATATTTCGCGGAAGACGGCAAGGGCTTGCGCAACCAGGGCTGGAAGGACTCGGCCGACTCGATCATGCATGCGGACGGCACCTTGATCGAAGGTTCGGTTGCCCTGGTCGAGGTGCAAGCCTATGTCCATGCGGCCAAGCGCTCTGCCGCCGCCATCGCCCGCGCGCTGGGCAAGCCGGGTTTCGCCGAGCAATTGGAACGCGAGGCCGACCGGCTGCGCAGCGCGTTCGAAGCGGCCTTCTGGTGCGAAGACCTGGGTATCTATGCCCTAGCACTCGATGGCGACAAGCGGCCCTGCCGCGTGCGCAGCTCCAATGCGGGCCACGCGCTCTTCGGCGGGATCGCCACGCCCGACCATGCCGCGCGCACGGCGGAAACCCTGATGGGCCGCGATCTCTATTCCGGCTGGGGCATCCGCACCCTGGGCGCCTCGGAGGCCCGCTACAACCCGATGTCCTATCACAACGGGTCGGTCTGGCCGCACGACAATGCGCTGATCGCGCTCGGCTTCGCCCGCTACGGCCTGAAGGACGCGGCGCAGAAAGTGTTCACCGGCATGTTCGGCGCGATCCAGTACATGGATCTCCACCGTCCACCTGAACTGTTCTGCGGCTTCAATCGCCGGCGCAGCAAGGCGCCGACGCTCTATCCGGTCGCCTGCTCGCCCCAGGCCTGGGCCGCCGGCGCGCCGCTCGCCTTCCTCGAGGGCGCGCGCGGCCGGCCCTGCGACGCTGCCCGCCGGGAGCTGCGCTTCAACCGGCCCGCCCTGCCCGGCTTCGTCGATACGGTGCACCTGAGCCGGATGCAGCTTGGGGATGCCCGCGTCGATCTGCTGGCCAGCCGCCATGCCGCGGATGTGGCGATCAACGTGCTGAACCGCCATGGCGAGGTGCGGGTGGTCACCGAAAGCTAGGCGCTTTGCCTCAGCCGGTCGCGAGCTTCTTGTCGCGGTAACGCCCGATCGGCTCCGGCGCGAGACGCGAGAGTTCGCGGTCGACCATGCGGCGGTACACGCCGTCGCCGCCCAGAAGGTGCTCGGGATCGCCTTCCTCGACGACCCGGCCGCCTTGCAGGACGACGATGCGGTCGAAGTTGCGCAGGCTCGAGAGCCGGTGCGCGATGGCGATGACGGTGCGGTCGGACATCACCCGTTCCAGGGCGGTGCGGATCGCTTCCTCGGCCTCGCCGTCCAGCGCCGAGGTGGCCTCGTCGAGCAGCAGGATCGGCGCGTTCTTCAAAAGCGCCCGCGCGATGGCGATGCGCTGCCGCTGCCCGCCCGACAGTTTCGCCCCGCGGTCGCCCACCAGGGTCTGCATGCCGTCCGGCAACGCCTCGATGAATTCGAGGCATTCGGCCGCGACCGCCGCTCCCACGACCTCCTCGTCGGTGGCGCTGGGCCGCGCGTAACGGATGTTCTCCATCACCGAGCGGTTGAACAGCGAGATGTCCTGCGGCACCACGGAGATGGCGTCATGCAAGGTGCGCTGCGTGATCTCGAGGATGTCCTGCCCGTCGATCGCGATGCGGCCGCCTTGGATCGTGTGGAAGCGCTGGAGCACGGTGAAGAGCGTCGATTTGCCGCCGCCCGACTCGCCCACCAGGCCGACGCGCTCGCCCGGCCTGATATGCAGGGTGAAGTCCTCGAAAACCAGCGCGCCGCCCGGATAGCCGAAATACACATTGTCGAAGGCGATGGCGCCGCGCTGCGGCTGCAAGGCGCGTGCCTCGGGATGATCGTGCAGCAGATGCGGTTCGAGCACGGTGCTGATCGCTTCCGAAAGCCGCGCCTTGTGCTGGATCACATCGACCAGCGCCACGGCCAGGTCGCGCGTGGCGTGCAGGACGGTGAAGGCCAGGGCCGAGATCATCACCACATCGCCCGCCGTGGCCCGGCCGTCGCGCCAGAGGATGAGCACCCAGGCCAGCAATCCGATGGTGAGGGCGATCGTGACGATCGAATGGCCCAGGCGCAGGCGCTCGAGATAGGTGAGACTGGCCTGCCGCGCCCGCGATTCGCGCCCGACCGTCTGGGCGAAGCGCAGGATCTCGCGGGCGACGCCGCCGAAGGCGCGGACGACGCGGATATTGCCGACCACGTCGATCATCTCGCCGTCGACCGCGGCGGCCTCCGACGCGAACCGGTCATGCAGCGGCCGTCCGTTCTCGGCGAGGTGGAACAGCGCCCAGATCATCGCGACGGCGATGACGAGAACGCCCGCGGCCATCGGGATGCTGATGGTGGCGACGAAGATGACCGAGACGATGGTGGCGATGATCGGCGGCAGCACGTTCGAGACCATCATCGTCTCGATCATGAAGGTCGCGTTGGCGGCCGCGGTCACGCGCGCCGTGATCGTGCCCGGCAGGCGGTCGCTGAAATAACTGGGCGCATGATCGACCAGATGGCGGAACAGGTCGCGGCGGAGATCGCCGACGACACGCACGAAGGTGATATTCGCGATCCAGCTCGCGACGCGCCACAACAGCGCATCGCCGGACACAAGGACGACCAGAACCGCGAAGGCAAACCAGACGGCGCCTTTTCCGTTCAATGTGTCGACCAGATATTTCATGCCGTATTGGGTCGCCACCGAACAGCCGACGGCGCCGAACACGCCGGCAAGGATGATCAGGTGGGCAATCGGTCGCGCGTGAAGATAGCGCATGAGGAATGCGATCGGCCGGCCAGCGAAGCTGGAAAAGTCAGCCGGGAGGGCCGTTTCTTCGTCCCGCTCCGGCATCGATCCGGCGGACAACGTGGCAGCGGTTTTCATTGGATGGATATCCTAGCGGAGCCGTTCCAGATCGGCACCGGTAGACAGTCGATGCCACACCACAATCACGGTGTTCTGTGACAAAGCTGGGTTGCCACAGCCCTGTCAGTTCCCATCTTGGGGATGCCCCATTTAGGCTCTCTCATCCGCTTGCCCGAGCAAGAATGAGAACAGGGAGAGCATTTCATGCGTATTGCTCAAATTGCGCCGCTGACTGAGGCAGTACCACCGAAACTATATGGCGGTACGGAACGTGTCGTTTCGTGGCTGACCGAGGAATTGGTGGCGCAGGGGCACGACGTTACGCTCTTCGCGAGCGGCGACTCGGTGACATCCGCGAAACTGGAAGCCATATGGCCGTGTGCATTGCGCCTGGATGGGCGGGTCAAGGATCCGAACGCCCCTCACAATCTGATGCTCGAAACGGTGCGCCAGCGGGCCAACGAATTCGACCTGCTGCATTTCCACCTCGACTACCACCCTTTTTCGTTGTTCGCCCGGCAGTCGACGCCATTCGTGACGACACTGCATGGGCGTCTCGATCTGGCGGAGCAACAACCGGTCTTTGACATGTTCCCGACCGTGCCTGTGGTGTCGATTTCCGACTCGCAGCGGCTGCCGCTGCCGCAGGCCAACTGGGCGGGCACGGTCCATCACGGCCTGCCGGCCGACCTCCTGACGCCGCAGCCGGCCAATCCCAGCTATCTCGCCTTCCTCGGCCGCATCGCGCCCGAGAAGGCACCCGACCAGGCGATCTCGATCGCGCGCCGCAGCGGCATCCCCCTGCG
>CAZNZI010000424.1:0-3860 GCA_964577475.1 uncultured Rhodospirillaceae bacterium | reverse complement strand
ACGACCAGGGCCAGATCGCGCTGAAGTCGCTGGGTTTCGAGCGTGTGGTGACGATGCTGGGCGGGTTGCCAGTCCCGGCGATGACCGCGTCATCAGGCAGCGCCTACGACATCACGGGCAAGAACAAGGCCAGCCCCGACGGGCTGATCTCGGCCAGCGAACTCGCGCGGAAGCTGACCAGCAAGGCCGCCTAGGCGGTCAGGCGATCCGGGCCGAGGACCGGACGATCAATTCACCCGGCACGCGAACCGACACCGGCTCCGCATCGTCGCGCGAGATCTGATCGAGCAGAATGGTGATGGCTTCCGACGCCATGGTCTCGACCGGCTGGCGCACCGTGGTCAAGTCGTAGCTTGGCCAAGCCGCCGCCGCGATGTCGTCGAACCCGATGATCGAGACATCGCCCGGCACCGACAGCGACAATTCCCGCCGCGCCGCATCGAGCGCGCCGAGCGCCATGATGTCGCTGATGCAGAACAGCGCATCGGGGCGCTTGGGCATCGAAAGCAGCTTTTTGGCCGCCACGAACCCGCCCTCATAGGTGTTGCCGCCCGATTCCTCGGGCAGGTCCGTGATGCCCGCCTTGCGCAATTCCTTGGCGAAAGCCTTTTTGCGTTCGATATGGGTCGAGGTGGTGGCCACACCGCCGATCAAGCCGAAGCGCTTGTGCCCAGCCGCGAGCAGCCTCTGCGCCACCAGTTTTCCGGCGGCATCATTGGCGCAGCAGACCGAATTGACGGCATCGCCGCGCACCGTGCGGTTGAACAGCACCACCGGCGTGTTCCCCTGCCCCAGGGTCTCGGCCATGCGCGACGAGAGCGAAGCCGAGGTGATCACGACACCCGCCACCTGGTACTGCATCAGTTGCGGCAGAACCTCGTCTACATCATGCCCGGCCGGCACGCTGAACAGCATCACCCGGCGGCCGAGCCGCTGGAGGTTATGGGTGAAGGCGTTGAGCACGGCCGGATAGAAGGGGTTGAGGATGTCCCCCATCACCAGGCCGATGACATTCGACTTGCGCGAGATCAGCGAGCGAGCCAGTTCGTTGGGCTGATAGCCGAGCTTCTTGGCGACGGCCTGAATCCGGTTCAGCGTCTCCTGGGAGACCACACTTTCGCGATTGAACGCGCGCGATACGGTCGATTGCGAAACGCCGGCTAGGCGCGCGACTTCATGTGACGTGACTTTCTTCAACGGGCGAACCCCCTCGAACCGCCTCCGAACCATCCGGGAAGCGGACGCCGAAACGGCCAGCGCCGGCGCAACCTAGCGCAGTCGGCGGAGGGTTGGAACGGGCATGGTCGAGGGGAGGATTCCCGACCATGCCCGCGCAGGTTTTCAGCCTTTACCCATCGTCATGGGCTCGGCGTGCCTGCGAATAGATCGCCACTGCCGCCAGCGTGATGAAACCGATGAACCAGTACTGCCAGGCCTGCGACAGGCCCAGGAAGGTGGTGGTCGAGTTGATCACCTGGATCAGCAAAGCGCCCAAGATCACCCCGATGAAGGAGCCGCGCCCGCCGAACAGGCTGGCGCCGCCCAGCACCACGGCCGCGATACTGCTGAGCGTGTAGCCGGTGCCCTGGTTGGGATCGCCGATGCCCAGTTGCGACATCACCATGATGCTGCCGACCACGGTCAGGATGCTGCACAGGACGAAGGCGCCGATGATGGTGCGGTTGACTCGCACGCCGATGCGCGCCGAAGACTGCTCGTTCGAGCCGACCGCGCGGATGCTCATACCCCAGCGGGTCTTCCTGAGCGCGATCTCCAGGCCGATGCCGAGCACGACGACGATCAGGAAGAAATACGGCAGGCCGCCGGCATGGGCCTGAACGCCATCGATCACGTCGCCGTCGATATTGCCGCCCGGCAGCGGCCGCAGCAGGACCGAGAAGCCCTGCAGGATGATATAGATGCCCAAGGTGGCGGCGACCGAGGTGAAGTTGGCATAGCGCACCAGCACGCCGTTGAACAGGCCCACGGCCCCGCCGGCCGCGAACATGGCGATGGTGCCGACGATGATCGTCAGCGTCGAATATTCCTCGGCGAAAAAGAACGAGGATATGACGACGGCCAGCCCGACCAGAGGGCCGACGGCCACGTCGATGCCGCCCGTAAAGATCGCACACATCTGCCCAAAGCCGACCAGCGAGAGTGCCGTCGTCAGCAGCAGCATCTTCTCGATGTTGAAGGCCGACAGGAACCGCGCGTTGACGCTGGTGGCATAAATGCTCATCAGCACGATCAGGATGGCAAGGATCACGCTGGGCGCGTAGTCGCCGGCCAGGAATTGCCGGAACCTGGTTGCGAAACTCTTCTCCTGCTCGGCGGTGCGGTCGGCCTTTTTCTCCTCAAGCCGCCGTTGCGTCGTGGCCGTGATCATGGCACGGCCGATTTCCTCCTCGGTCACATGGGTGCCCGCAAATTCGGTCACCACGTGGCCGCGCGAGAAGACGACGACGCGGTCGCACAGGCCTTCGAGTTCGACCAGGTCCGACGACACCACGATGACGGGCGTTCCGCGGTCGGCAACGCCGCGGATGATGCGATAGATCTCGGCGCGCGCCCCCACGTCGACACCGGCCGTCGGCTCGTCGGCCAGGACCAGCGAGGCGTTGGCCAGCAGCGAACGCGCCAGGATCACCTTTTGCTGATTGCCGCCCGAGAGGCTGCCGACATTGGTGTCGATGGTCGGCGTGCGGATCGCGAGATCCTTGCGCTGTTCCTCGACCCGCTCGTATTCGACCTTGCGCTTGATAACGCCCATCGAGGCGAAACGCGACAAGCCCGACAGAGCCGCGTTCTCACGCACGGAAAGGCTCATGAACAAGCCTTCCTTCTGCCGGTCCGAAGACAGATAGGTGATGCCTGCCTTCGAAGCCGCGTCGGGATGGCCCAGCCGCAGGGATTTGCCGTTCAGCGTGACTTCGCCGGCGACGCTGTTGAGCCCCGCCAGCGCCCGCAGGAATTCGGTCTGGCCGTTGCCGGTGATGCCGGCGATGCCGACGATCTCGCCGCCCTGCGCCGTCAGATTGACGTTGGTAAAAGCCCCGCCCGACAGGTTCTTGACCGTCAGGCCGGCCGCGCCCGGCTTCGGCCCCGTGCTCTTGGGCGGAAACACCTTGGCCACGGTGCGGCCGACGATCAGGCGCAGGATTTCGTCATCGGTGATCTCGTTGACCTGGGCCGAGCCGCGCACCTCGCCGTCCCGGATCACGGTGACGCGGTGGGCGATCTGCCGCACCTCTTGCAAGCGGTGCGAGATGTAGATCACCGCGGCGCCGCGCGCGGCGGCTTCGCGGATCTTGTCGAACAGGAGGTCGACCAGATCGGCCGTCAGCGGCGCGGTCGGTTCGTCGAGAATCAGAACCTGGGGATCGACGGCCAGCGCCTTGGCCAGTTCGATCAATTGGCGCTGCGCCACGCCGACTTCGGCCATGCGCACGCGCGGGTTCACGGTGCAGCCGACGCGCTCCAACTGCGCGGCGACCCAGTCGAGATTGCGCTTGTCGCCGCGGCGCAGTTCCTGCGGCACGGCCAGCAGCATGTTCTCGGCCACGGTCAGGTCCGGCAGCACCGCCGGATGCTGGTGAACGATGGTCAGGCCGAGGCGCTGTGCCTCGGCGGCGGTCAAATCCTCGGGGATATGGCCGCAAATTTCGATCGTACCGGCATCGGGACGCAGGTCGCCCGACGCGATGCCCATCATGGTCGATTTGCCGGCGCCGTTCTCGCCAAGCAAGGCATGGACCTCACCGGCATGAGCCGTGAATGTGACGTCCTTGACGGCCTGCACGCCGCCGAAACGCTTCCATACACTCGACAGCCGCAAGCCGATCGGCTTCGTCTCAGCC
>CAZNZI010000423.1:0-6211 GCA_964577475.1 uncultured Rhodospirillaceae bacterium | reverse complement strand
CGCGGACCGTCGGGCGTGATACCGACGCACACGCCATCCTTCAACGCCTTCAGCATCGACCGTAACGCGGCACTGCCGCCCTTGCTGCTGGAGCCCTCGACCGTGTCGATACCGAAATGGCTGACGGTGCGCGCAATGATCTGACCGTCGCGGTGGCCCGAGATCAGCATGCGGATCGGCTGCGACCGCCGCCAGCTATAAGGCATCATCAGGATGCGACCGTGCCAGAAAGCGAGAATGAACGGCTTGCCACCATCCCAGAACTGCGCGGGCAGTTCGGCGCCGACGGAATCCCAACGGCCGGTAACCCGCACCAAGCGGATATATTGTGCCCCCACCCAGCACAGCGGCCGCCGCACGGCATCGCTGCGGGACAGGGCTTTCAGCAGCCCCATGATCGGCTAACCCAATTGCCCCACGGCCACGCGCGGCGGAACGGCCGCGTCGTCGTCTTCCGATGCCTGCACGGCATAAAGCCGCGCGTAAAGTCCCCCGCGTGCCATCAGCTCCGCATGCCGCCCCGATTCGGCGAGGCGCCCACGATCGATCACATGGATCACGTCGGCATCGGCGATGGGGGAAAGGCGATGCGCAACGATGATCGTAGTGCGGCCTGCCATCAGCGCTTCCAGCGCCGCCTGAACCTGCCGCTCGGATTCGGTATCGAGCGCCGAGGTTGCCTCGTCCAGGAGCAGGATCGGCGCATTGCGCAGCATGGCACGCGCGATGGCAAGGCGCTGGCGTTGCCCTCCCGAAAGCTTCGTCCCATGCTCACCGACCATGGAATCGTAACCATCGGGCATCGCCGAAATGAAATCATGGGCGGCGGCGTGGCGGGCGGCCGCTTCGATTTCGGCATCGGTCGCGTCGGGACGGCCATAGGCAATATTGGCGCGCACCGTATCGTCGAACAGCAAAATCTCCTGGCTGACGAGGGCCATGTGCTCACGCAGCGAGGCGAGCGTCACGTCGCGTACGTCCTGGCCGTCCACCAGCACGCGCCCCGATTCGACGTCATAGAAGCGCGGAATGAGGTTCAGCACCGTCGATTTGCCGGCGCCCGAGAGACCGACCAGCGCGACGCGCTTGCCGGCCGGCATGTCGAGCGTGATGCCGTCGAGCGCGCGACGCGACGCATCGTAGCCGAAGGCCACATTCTCGAACCGCACCGCACCGCCGCGCACCGCGAGCGGCTGGGCATCGGGCTTCTCGACGATCGTGGGATCGATGTCAAAGATGGTGAAGAGGCGCTGCGCGCCGGCCAAGCCTTCTTGCAAGGAGGGGTAGAGGTTCGAAAGGTTCTTGATCGGCTGGTAAGCCATCAGGAACGCGGTCATGAAAGAGAAGAAAGCGCCCGGCGTCGTTGCATCGGCGATGACGCGAGAGCCGCCGTAGACGATCACCGCCGCGATCGCCACGCCGCCCAGCGTTTCCATGATCGGGCTGGAACGGGCGCGCACCCGGCTCTGCTTGAAGACGAGTTGGAAGATCGTCTCGGTGATCCCGGCGATCTTCTTTTCCTCGTGGCCCTCCATGCCGTAGGCCTTGACCACACGCATGCCCTGGAAGCTCTGATCGAGCTGGGCGACGAAACCACCCAGATGCTCCTGGGTGTTGACGACGACACGGCGCAACCGCTTGCCGAAGCGCTGGATCGGATAGACGGCAGTCGGGAACGCGAAGAACGAAATCAGGCCGAGACGCCAGTCCTGATAGAACATCACGCCAACCAGCACGATCACCGACAGCGAATCGCGGCCGATGCCGGCCAGCGCGTTGGAAACCGCCGCGCGCATTTGGTTGATGTCGTTGGTGAAGCGCGAGACCAGCGTGCCGGTCGCGTTGTCGTGGAAGAATTGCAGGTCCATCTTCATCAGATGGACGAACAGCCGGTTCTGCATGTCGTTGATGATGCGGAAGCCGACCCAGGAGATGAAATAGGACTGGAAGTAGGTGGCGATGCCCTTGGCGACCGAAACGACCACCACCACCGCCGCGATCGGCCACAGCATCTTCGCCGCCTTATTGACGAAGACCTCGTCGACGACGGGCTTCATCAACCAGGCCAGCGCCCCGCTGGTGCCGGCCACAACGGCCATGCAGAGGAAGGAAAGAACGATACGCCCGGCATAGGGCCGGACCCCTTCGCGCAGCAGGCGGCGGACCAGGGTCCAGGTCGAGTGGTCGAGGTGTAACTTATTCTGACTCAATGCTTTTCCAGCCTGCCCCGGGTGTGGCCCGGCGGCGCACGATAGCATGCGCAGCTTACAAGATTTAGGGGTTTTTGGTTTCTGCGCTACTGGCCGGTGGCGGGGGTGTCCATCCCCGCCGGATCGCCGACCACCACCACGGTCAGCTTGTCCTCGTCGAGCAGCCGGTGGGCGACACGCTTGATGCCGGCTGCGGTGACCGCATCGATCAGTCCTGTGCGGCGGTCGAGGTAGTCGATCCCGAGATTGTTGCGCTGGAGCGTGTCGAGCAGTTCCGCCACGGCGCCTGTGGACCCCATCTCGAGCGGGAAAGAACCGTTGAGGAATTTCTTGGCCGAGGCGATCTCGGCCTCGGTCGCGCCCTTCTCGGCCATGCGCGTCCATTCGGCACGGATCACGGCGAGGCTCTCCGCCATCTTGTCGTTGCGCGTGCCGACATTGCCGCCGATCAGAGCCGCGTGATCGCGCGGGATCAGATAGGAGTCGGTCTCGTAGGCCAGGCCACGCTTCTCGCGCACCTCGGTCATCAGCCGCGACGAAAATCCGCCCGCGCCGAGGATGTAGTTCATCACTAGCGCCGTATACCAATCGGGATCGCCGCGCTTCACCCCCTGCTCGGCGAAGACGGCGACGCTTTGCGGCACATTGCGGTGGATCACCGTGATCGAGCCGGTCGCAGGCGGCGTCACGTCGGGCACATTGACCGGATCGGCCTGGGCCGGCAGCCCGCCGAGCGCCAGATCGAGCAGCGGCTTGAGTTGGTCGGGTGTGATGTCGCCGACCACCGACACCCGCATCGTATCGCGACCGAGATGATGGGCTGTCCAGGCGACCAGATCGTCGCGCGTGATCGCTTTCACCGCATTCGGATCGCCGTTGATCGGACGGCCATAGGGATGGCCGGGAAACAGCGCCGCGGCCAAGGTGCGGTTGGCGGTCGCGTTGGGCGAGTCGAGTTCGTCGGCGAGATTCGACAGGATCTGGCTGCGCATCCGCTCGATCGCATCGGCGTCGAAGCGTGGCTTGGTCAGCGCCAGGCCCAGCAGCGAGAAGGCCGTGTCGCGATTGTCCGACAGCGTCTTCAGATGCACGTCAAATTCGTCGCGCCCCGTCGAGGCGGAGAATTGGATCGACAGATCGTCGAGCTTGCCCTGGAAGGTCTGCGAATCGAGGTCGCCGGCCCCTTCGTCGAGCAGGTCGGACACCAGATTGGACACGCCCGGCTTGCCCTCGGGATCGACCGACGCGCCACCTTTGAAAGAGAGCGACAGCGCGATGATCGGATTGGAATGATCCTGCACCAGCCAGGCGGTGATGCCGCCGGGCGTGACCACCTGTTCGATCTTGGTAGCGGCGCGCGCGGGGAGCGCAGCCACGGCAGCCAGCGCCAGCGCAGCGAAGAGAACGCGCATCTTCATCGGATTTGCCGCCCCAGCGTGGGCGGAGGCGCGGCCGCGCCCGGTTCCACCGGCGGCCCCTCACCCGGCTTGGCGGGCAGCAGCGTGCCCGTCACCGACCGTTCTTCGCGCAGGATCGCCTTGGCCGCGGCGTTGACCTGGTCGGGCGTCACCGCGGCGATACGCTGCGGCCATTCCTCGACATCGGCCAGGGTGCCGCCGGTGGCAAGCGCGCTACCGATCACCTGAGAACCCGTCTGGAAGGAATCGCGCGCATAGGCGACTTCGGCGCGCATCTTGGTCTTGGCGCGCTGCACCTCGTCGGGCGTCACCCCCTGCTCGACGATCGACTTGATCTCGGCATCCATTGCGGCGGCGAGCTTGTCGATATCGACACCCGGGTTGGGGCCGGCGGAAAAATCGAAGCTGGTCGGGCCGCGCGACTCGGGCCTGTAGCCGGCCCAGACCTCGGCGGCAAGCTTCTGTTCGACGACCAGATGGCGGTAGAGGCGGCTGGTGGTGTCGCCGCCGACGATTTCGGCCAGCACTTCGAGCGGATAGGCGTATTTCACTTCGCCCACTTGATGGCTTGGCGCCAGATAGGAGCGAGTCCAGGACGGCTGGTGCACGTTGGCGTCGCGCATGACGATGCTGCGCGCCGCGAGCGGCGGCGGTTCTTGCAGCACCACGCGGGCCGGGATCGGCCGCGACTTCAGCGGTCCGAAGTACTTCTCGGCCAGCGGCTTCAAGGTCGCCATCGTGATATCGCCCGAGACGACCAGAACGGCATTGTTCGGCGCGTACCATTTGTTGTGGAAGGCGATCACATCGGCCAAGGTCAGGCCCTCGACCTCAGACTTCCAGCCGATGACCGGGTGATGGTAGGGCGTATTGAGATAGAGCGCCGCATTCATCTGCTCGTCGAGCTTGCCCTCGGGCGAGTTCTCGATGCGCATCCGCAACTCTTCGAGCACCACCTGATGCTCGGGCGCGAAGTCGCGTTCGTGCAGGGACAGATTGACCATGCGGTCGGCTTCCAGACGCATGACCTCGGGCAGCCGGTCGGCGGCGATGTCCTGGTAGTAGCCGGTATAGTCCGCCGTGGTGAAGGCGTCGTCACGCCCGCCGTTCTCGGCGACGATGCGCGAGAACATGCCGGGCTTCACCGTCTTCGTGCCCTTGAACATCATGTGTTCAAGCATATGAGCCAAGCCGGTCTTGCCCGGCACCTCGTCCATCGCCCCCACCTTGTAGAACATCATGCTGCTGACCACCGGCGCCCGGTGATTGGGCACCGCGACGATCTGCATGCCATTGGGCAAAGTGAACGACTCCGCACCGAAGACCTGCGCTGAAGCAGGCTTGGCGGCGGCTACGGCAATTGCGAGGAAAAGGGCGAGAAGGAGCGAGCGCGTAGACATGAAACTCCCGACACGGCGACGCCCCCGCCGCCGTTATAGCGGCCGGCCGGCGACCCGGCAATGGATAGAAATACCGGCCTCGTGATTAT
Organism: uncultured Rhodospirillaceae bacterium; assembly: GCA_964577475.1. GTDB lineage: Bacteria > Pseudomonadota > Alphaproteobacteria > Rhodospirillales > Magnetospirillaceae > JASHSH01. The sequence continues at coordinate 1,094 of CAZNZI010000423.1, read as the reverse complement.
CCGATCAAACCGTCCGCAGCTTCGGTAAAGGCAGCCCGGACATCCGCCGCCGAGCCGATCCGCTGCACCAGGGCGGCGAGAATCCGGAGCGGGGTTCCTTCGCTCCGGGCCTTGGGGCCGACCAGGCCGGCGCAGATTTGCGACACCAGCTTGGGCGGCGCCTGAAACAGGGTTTCGTTTTTGGGGCCAAGCTGCTCGATGGCCAGGCCCTTGGAATCGAGCACGAGTTGCACCCGGTCGCCGTTGCCGAGGACAATCTCGCAATGGGGCCGCGTGCCGTCGTCACGATAGACCAGAACGGTGCCAAGCATGGGGCTTCCCCCGGATTGCGCCGGCCGCAGCGGTCGGACATAACTGGATCATAACAACCGAACGCGCCCCGCCGTCAAACCGGGCGCTTCCCTGGAAACACCGAGGATCCGCACCCGTCATGAGCACATCATCTTCCTCCGCCCGCCGCGTCGCCGTCATTGGCCTCGGCTCGATGGGCTATGGCATGGCCCAATCCCTCAAACGTGCCGGTTTCGACGTCACCGGCTGCGATGTGACCGCCACGGCGGTGGACCGGTTCAAGGCTGAGGGCGGCAAAGGCGCCACCGCGGTCGCCGAAGCGGTCGCAGGCGCTGCCATTGTCGTCAGCGTCGTGGTCAATGCGGCGCAAACCGAAGCGATCCTGCTGGGACCAAACGGCTGCCTGAATGCGATGGCCGAGGGCGCGGTGTTCATCTCCTGCGCGACGATGGCGCCCGAAGCGGCACGTCGCCTGGCGAAGGACGTCGAGGCCAAGGGCCGGCTCTATCTCGATGCACCGATCTCGGGCGGCGCGGTGCGCGCAGCGGAAGGCAAGCTGACCGTACTGGCCTCGGGCAGTCCCGCCGCCTTCACCGCCGCACGGCCCGCACTCGATGTGATGGCGGCCAAACTCTATGAACTGGGTGACGCGCCCGGAACCGGTGCCGCTTTCAAGATGATCAACCAGCTTCTGGCGGGCGTGCACATCGCGGCGGCCTGCGAGGCCTTCACCCTGGCCGCCAAGCAGGGGCTGGACCTTGTCAGGGTGTATGAGGTAATCACCGCATCCGCCGGCAACTCCT
>CAZNZI010000422.1:0-3943 GCA_964577475.1 uncultured Rhodospirillaceae bacterium | reverse complement strand
CCGACTGGAAGCTCGGGCTCATGGTGGCGTCGGCCAGTGCCAGCTGTGCCGCCTTGCGGTCCTTCGAGACGTCGAACATGGCGAACATGTCGGTATTATAGATCACCGAGCCGTCGGTGCCGGGGAAGCGATAGCAGACGAAGTCCTTGCCGGCTTCCTTCTTCGCCGCGCGGAATTCACCCTTGGCCCAGTCGCCCATCACCTGCACCAGCGCGTCGCCCTTGATCACCATGGCCGTCGCCAGGTTCCAGTCGCGGCCCGCATAGTTCGGATCGACGTAGTCACGCAGCTTGGCGAGATTGTCGAACGCCTTCTTCATCGTGTCGGACTTCAGCGCCGACTCGTCGAGGTCGATGAAGGCCTTCTTGTAGAAGTCGGTGCCGCCGGTCGAATCGACGACCGAGTCGAACATCGTGGCTTCCTGCCAGGGTTGGCCGCCGAGCGCGAGCGGGATCACGCCCGCCTTCTTGGCCTTGTCGAGCAGCGCGACGAAATCGTCGAAGTTCTTCGGCTCGGTGCCGCCGATCTTCTCCATCACGGCCTTGTTGATCCACAGCCAGTTGACCGAATGGATGTTGACCGGCACGGCGTCCCATTTGCCGTTGGTGGTGGTGAATTTCTGCAGCGCGGTGGGGACCACCTTCGCCCAGTCTTCCTTCTTGGCGAGTTCGGTGATGTCGCCCAGCTTGCCGGCTTCGGCGTAGTCGATCGCGAAGTAGCCGAGAATTTGCGACGCGGTCGGCGGATTGCCGGCGGCCACCATCGCCTTCAGGGCGGTCATGGCGCCTTCGCCACCGCCGCCGGCCACGGGCACGTCCTTCCAGGCATAGCCTTCCTTCTTCAAGTCCTCTTTGAGCACATTGAGCGCCGCGGCCTCGCCGCCCGAGGTCCACCAGTGCAGCATCTGCACTTCCTTGACGTCAGCGGCCGAAGCAACGCCCGAAACAGCCGTCGCCGCGATGGCCATCGCGCTGGCCATTAGAATTGTCCGAATTTTCATTGAATGTCCTCCCTGTAGGTCGACGTACCTTGCCGGATGGGGTCCAGCCCCGTCAACTCCAGCCGACTGACAACGCCCGCATTCTAGTCGGCAATTCGTGTCGGCCCTGGACTAAATATCCGCGGTCGAGCACGGATAAGTCGACGCACCATTTTTTGGCAATACGGGCACAATCAACAGAGAGCCGTGATGAACGGTTATTATTATTTTTATTAGCGCGGAGAAGGTGAATTGGATGCTCGCCTTATGCGCGAAAGCCAGATTTCGCCCCTTTAAGATTCAATAGGTTAGAAAAGAATCCCAATCGCCTTCACAGGGACAGCCTTAATTTAGCGGCATGTGCCAGGTTGTAACGGCCTCCCTTGATGGGTGATCCGGTCAAGTCGCAGGTGACATGGGACAAGAATTCGCCGAACCGCGATTCAGATGGCTTGGCGAACCGGATCAGAGTCGCCTTGCAGCCTCTCCAGACGCTTGCCCCATTCAACTTGGAATCTTTCGAGCGCAACCATTTTGACGGGTCCAAACCCCCGGACCATGTCCGGTGTCGACGCCAATGCAACCGCCGCGGCATGTTTCCGACCGTCCAACTGCGACGCAATCTCCGCGAGCCCATCTTCGTAGTCCTTGATCAACGCCCGCTCAAGGCGCCGCTCCGCCGTGTGGCCGAAAGGATCGAACCGCGTCCCCCGAAGGAATTTCAGACGAGCCAGGACTTTGAACACCGGCAAGATCCAGCCTCCGATCGCAATCTTCCGGGGCCGTCCCAGATTTTCGTCGAAGTGGGCCAGCAGCGGCGGGGCGAGATGAAACGATAAGGAGAGCCGGCTCCCCTCGAAAGTATCGCCCAGTCCTCTGCGGAATTCCGGATCGACGAACAGGCGCGCAACTTCATACTCGTCTTTATACGAGAGAACTTTCGCGTAGTTGGTTGCCACGGCGCGCGCCAGTGTTTCCGTTCCTGTCGCCCGCTTCTCGAGCGCCCTGATGCGCGTGACGGCGGCTTCGTATTTCTGAGCCCAGGCGCGGTTCTGATAGGCCGTCAGATGAGCAATCCTATGCGCGACAAGATCATCGAGATTCATCTCGGCGACCGCCCGGCTCTTACGGCCTCCTTCGACCACAACCCTACAGTCGTCCGGGTAAGCGGCGGCAAAGCGTCCCCACGCGAACGCCTGCAGGTTGAACGCCGTCGCAACACCGTTCAACTCCACCGCACGCCGTAGGGCGGCCTCGGAAATGGGCAATAGACCGTGCTGATAGGCGGCACCGACCATCATCATATTGACGGCGATGGCATCACCCAGAGTCTCCTGGGCCAGAGCGTGGAAGTCGATATGCATCGCGCCGGGCCGCGTCATGCGGGCGATTTGCGAAAGGCATCGCGCCGATTGGAAATCGAAGTCGCGATCGCGCACAAAACCCGCAACTGGCGTGACATGCGTGTCAACGATCGCATGCGTACGATCTTGTGCAAGAAGGTTCGCACAATCGGGAGACGTGCCGACCACCATGTCGGGCGCCAGAAGAAGATCGGCCTCGCCCGTCGGGGTTTTCGGAGGCAGAACGAGATCGCGGCGGGCGGACAAGCGGATATGGCTGATGACCGCTCCACCTTTCTGCGCGAGCCCCGCCATGTCCAGCACCGTGGCGCCCAGTCCGTCGATATGAGCCGCCATCCCAATGATGTGCCCTACGGTCAGGACACCGGTGCCGCCGACGCCCGCCACGGCGATATTGTAAGCGCTCTCACGCCCATCTTCCCAGGCGGGGGCAGGCGGATCGGGCAAAGCTACGTCCGGCATCGCAACGCCGCCATTCTTGCGCACCGCACCTCCCTTCACGGTGACGAAAGAGGGACAGAAGCCTTTGAGGCAGGACAGATCGGAATTGCACGCCGACTGATTGATTTCGCGTTTGCGGCCGAACGCCGTCTCGAGGGGGTCGATCGCGATACAGTTGCTCTGCGTCGAGCAATCGCCACACCCTTCACATACGGCAGGATTGATATAGACACGCTCTGTGGCCTTGGGCGCGAGACCCCGGGACCTTTTGCGGCGCAGTTCGGTCGCACAAGTTTGATCGTAGATGATGACGGTGCAACCGGATATTTGCCGCACGATGCCCATTACCCGGTCGATCGCCTCACGGGCCTCGACGATCACGCCGGATGCCAGAGAGGCCGGCGGATAGCGATCCGGTTCGTCGGAGAGGAGATAGATCGTCTGCACGCCTTCATCGCGAAGCTGGCGGCTGAGTTGCGGCACCGTCAGTTGCCCGTCGACCGCCTGGCCACCGGTCATGGCGACGGCGTCATTGAACAATATTTTGTAAGTGATGTTGATGCCTGCGGCGATCGACTGCCGAATAGCGAGAATGCCACTGTGAAAATAGGTGCCGTCGCCCAGGTTGGCAAAGATATGCTGCTCCTGCGTGAACGGCGCGGTACCCGTCCATGGCACGCCTTCGCCGCCCATCTGGGTGAAGGTATCGGTGCGCCGATCCATCCATTGCGCCATGAAATGGCAGCCGATACCGGCCAGCGCCCGGCTGCCCTCGGGCACGCGCGTCGAGGTATTGTGCGGGCAACCCGGACAATAGTGCGGCATACGCGCCACCGGCGCGACGATGCCCTCCAGCGCCGCATGCCGGGCCCGCAAATCTTCCAGCTTTCGCGCGATGCGGGCATGAAGTCCCTCGGGCATGTCCAGCCGCAAGAGGCGGGCCACCAGCGTCTCGGCGATGATGTCTGCTGAGAGTTCATGATCCAGAGGCAGGCACGGCGTATCATGTTCGTCGAACTTGCCGACGATCCGGGGGCGGACATCGCTGCGCCAATTGAAGAGGTGCTGCTTGATCTGATACTCGATGATCTCGCGCCGCTCCTCGACCACCAGGACCTCTTCCAAGCCCTCTGAGAACATGCGGATGCGAACAGGCTCT